>DATJTG010000010.1:0-3735 GCA_035503555.1 Acidobacteriaceae bacterium
GAAGGCGCGCCCCGTCCCGATCAGAAACAGCACCAGAAATATCGGCCACACCCGGTGAATGCCCATCCACGCAAAGCGCCACAGCAGAAAGCTGCACACCGCCTGCAGCGTGTAGCACACCAGGATTACCTGCCTTCGGTCAAACCGGTCCGCTATGTGCCCCGCCGGCAGAAGGAACAGAAGCCCGGGCAGAAACAGCATCAGTCCCGTGTATCCCAGGTCGATCGCTTTGTGCGTGATCTCGTAAACCTGCCACGCCACCGCGAGCGCCTGCGCCTCCGCGCCGATAATCACCACGACGCGCGCTAGCTGATATCGGAAAAAGTCGCGGGAGAGAAACGCGGCTGTCGGCTGGGGCATTCCTCCTTCCTTTATACCGGGACCACCCCGCCCTGGCCACCGCTCGTGAGTCATTCCGTGTCAGGCCGGCTGCGATCCCCCATCCCCATCGACCCGACTTCCACCTCTCCGTGTCTTCCGCGTTCTCTGTGGTAAATCGCCGCCTCCGTTACTCTGGTTCGGTGAGTTCTATTCCGCCCGATCCCGTCGTTGCGGCAGCCAACCCCGCCGTGGAAACGATCCCCGAGCACCCCCATCCGCATCTCGGCCTGCGCCCCGCGCGCGCCGTCATGGCCGTCTGCATCTCCGGTATCTTCGCCTTCCTCAACCTCTATTCCACGCAGCCGCTCCTTCCGCTCTTTACCCACTTTTTCCACGCCTCCGAGACCATGGTCGGCCTCACCGTCAGCGCCTCCACCTTCGCCGTCGCCCTCGCCGCACCGCTCTTCGGAGCCTTCACCGAGCGCCTCAGCCGCAAGCGCGTCATCGTCGCCTCGGTCATGGCTCTGGCCATCCCTACGCTGCTGGCCGCCACTTCGCCCGGCCTGCATACCCTCATCTTCTGGCGATTCGCCCAGGGCCTCGCCCTCCCCGGCATCTTCGCCACCATCATCACCTACGTCGGCGAGGAGTGGCGCCGCGATTCCATCGCCCTCGTCATGAGCTTCTACGTCAGCTCCACCGCCATGGGCGGATTCCTCGGCCGCTACATCTCCGGCATCGTGGCCGACAGCTTTGGCTGGCGCTGGAGCTTCGTCGTCCTCGGCATCCTCACCCTCATCGGCGCCGCCATGATCGCGCGCTGGCTCCCGCCGGAAAGCCCCCGCGCGCCGCACCACGCCATCGGCTCCGCCCACGGGCTGCGCGTAACCCTCAGCCATTTCCGCAACTCCCGCCTGCTCGCCACCTACACCGTCGGCTTCGGCATGCTCTTTACGCTCGTCGCTACCTTCACCTACGTCACCTTCTATCTCGCCGCTCCGCCCTTTCGCCTTTCCACCGTCGGCCTCAGCAATCTCTTCGCGATTTATCTCATCGGCCTCGCGGTTACGCCCCTCGGCGGAGTTCTCATCACCCGCGTCGGCATGCGCCGCGGCATCCTCTTCGCCATCGGCTGCTGCTTCCTGGGCGAGATCCTTACGCTCAGCCACTCGCTCTGGATCGTCGTTCTGCTCGGCCTCGGACTCGTCTGCACCGGCGTTTTCATGGCCCAGTCCACCGCCGCCAGCTACCTGCGCATGGCCGCGCCCGCCGGCGCGCGCGTCTCCGCCGCAGGACTCTACCTCTCCTGCTACTACATCGGCGGCACCGTCGGAGGCGTCGTCCCTGGCTGGATCTGGAAATTCGGCCGCTGGCATGCCTGCGTCGGCCTTACGGAGTGCGTGCTGGTGGCGATCCTGATCGCCGCCCTCGCCGGCTGGAGCAACGCCGCCTGGTCCGTCCACTGATCCGATTCGGCGGATCACCACGTCAGCCAGGCTGCATCGACATCTGGACCCTCCTGAGAATCCCTGAATAAGAAGGATCTGTCATCCTGAGCGAGCGCGCCGATTTCGCTGCGCGCGCGTTTGCGCGCAGCAGGAATTCAGGCCGCGAGTCGAAGGACCTGCGGTTTCCTGGGTTGGCTCAACGATTCTGTCCAGACGCGTTGGCCATAGGTCGATACGGCTTAGAACGCACACCCAGCCTGACCTTGCTGGCCGGCCTTTCGCTAACCGGTTCTTGGCTAGCCGCTTTTCCGCTGACCGGCTTTTGGCTAACCGTCTTTTCGCTAACCGGTTCCTATCTAACCGCTCTCCCGCTGTCTTTTACTCTCTCACTACGGCCTTCACCAGATTCCGCGGCGCGTCCACGTTCACTCCGCGCTGCGTCGCGATGAAATACGCCAGCATCTGCAGCGGCACCACTTCCAGCATGGTCAGCAGAAACTCGTCCACCGCCGGAATCGCGACCGCAAACCGGCTCAGCTTCGCCGCCTCCTCGTCGCCCTCCACGTGGATCGCCACAATCTCCGCGCCCTGCGCGTGCATGTCCCGCATCAGCTGCACCGTTCGCTCGTAGCGCAGCGTCGAGTCCGGATCGCTTCGGTCCCGCGTCGCCACCACCACCAGCGGCGCCTCCGGGCTCACCAGCGCGTTCGGCCCGTGCTTCAGCTCGCCCGCCGGCATGCCCTCGGCCTGCACGTACGCCGACTCCTTCAGCTTCAGCGCTCCCTCGCGCGCCATCGCATAGTGGATCGCCCGCCCCAGATACAAAAACGTCTGCGCCTTCCTCAGCCCATCGGCAATCGCGCGGACATCCGATTCCCATCGCTCCAGATTCTCTTCCATCAGCCGCGGCAGCCGCTCCATCTGCTCGCAGTGCGTGGCCACCGTATGCGCCGTCATGCGCCCGCCCAGCCGCGCCAGATACAGCGCCAGCACGTAGAGCACGCTCAGCTGCGTCGTAAAGCTCTTCGTCGCCGGAATCGCCACTTCCTTTCCGGCCAGCGTCGGCAGCGATGCGTCCGCTTCCCGCGCCATCGACGATTTTTCATGATTTGTAATCGCGACGGTAGCTAATCCCCGCGCCTTCGCCTCGCGCAGCGCCGCCAGCGTATCCGCCGTTTCGCCAGACTGCGAAATCACGATCACCCCCGGATCGTGCAGCGTGTGCGTCGACCGGTACATGTACTCGCTCGAGTACTCCACGTCCACGGCCAGCCCCGCGTAATCCTCCAGCATGATCTCGCCCGCCAGCCCCGCATGCCGGCTCGATCCGCTGGCCGCGATCACCACCCGCTGCCGCCCGCGCAGCGCCTCCGCGACGGTTGCGAACGCATCCGCGTCCAGGTTGCCATTCGGCGCATACCGCGCCATGGTGCGCGCCAGCGCTTCCGGCTGCTCGTAAATCTCCCGCAACATGGCGTGAGCAAAGTTTCTTGTCGGCATAGGCTCTGATCTTACTCGATTGGTCTCATCCGCCCGCGAAATCTGCCGCTGATCGCTGACGGCCGATCGCTGGTCACTGCTTCTTCCACCGCAGCACCGGTTTCCGCGCCGCCGTCGTCTCGTCCAGCCGCGACACCCGCGTCGAGTGCGGAGCATCCAGCACCATCTGCGGATTCTCCTCCACCTCGCGCGCAATCTGCCGCATCGCATCCACGAACAGATCCAGCTCCTCGCGCGATTCGCTCTCCGTCGGCTCGATCATCAGCGCCCCCGGCACAATCAGCGGAAACGACACCGTATACGGGTGAAATCCGTAGTCGATCAGCCGCTTCGCAATGTCCCCGGTCCTCACGCCGTTCCGCAACTGCCTCCGATCGCTGAACACCACCTCGTGCATCGACGGCGTCGGATACGGCAGTTCGTACAGGTCCTCGAGCTTTTTCCGGATGTAGTTCGCGTTCAGCAC
>DATJTG010000011.1:0-34298 GCA_035503555.1 Acidobacteriaceae bacterium
GTAACCTGGAACCTGTGCCCTGCGTGAAGCCAGGCCTCCATGAGCTCCAGCGCCCGCTCGCACTGGATCCGGTGCCGCTCCCGCTTGTCGCGGACTTTGCGGCGCGTCTCCTCGTCCAGCGGCTCCAGCAGATCGAAGGTGATGTTAGCCGGCTGAAAGCGCTTCGGATCGGCCTCGGTGATGTACCGAACCAGCGATCCCAAAGCCGTCCCGCGCGGCACCGGTTCCGGCGTCTTGCCCCGCGCGACGGCCGCCCCATACAGCCCGGCCAGCATCCCGGTCGCGATCGATTCGGTGTAGCCCTCGACCCCGGAAATCTGCCCGGCGAAGAAGATTGCCGGATGCTCTTTCATCTGAAGAAGCCGATTCAGAACCTTTGGAGCACTGATGTAAGTATTGCGATGGATCTGCCCGTAACGAAGGAACTTAGCATTCTCCAGTCCAGGGATCATCCGCAGGATCCGCGCCTGCTCGCCGTACTTCATGTGGTTCTGGAATCCGACCAGGTTATACGAGTCCGCCCGCAGATTCTCGACCCGCAGCTGCACCACCGCCCAGGGCGTCTTCCCCGTCCGCGGATCGCGCAAACCGACCGGCTTCATCGGCCCAAAACGCAGCGTGTCGCGGCCTCGCCGGGCCAGCTCCTCAATGGGCAGGCAGGCCTCGAAATAGTCGAGTTTCTCCCACTCCTTCGCCTCCACGCTCTCCGCCGTCAGCAGCGCATCGAGGAAGGCCTCGTACTCCTCCTTCGTCATCGGACAGTTAATGTAGTCGGCCGTGCCCTTGTCGTAGCGAGCCGCCAGGTAGACCTTCTTCCGGTCGATCGAGTCCGCCTCGACAATCGGGCTGATCGAGTCGTAGAACGCCAGGTGCTCGCTGCCGGTCAGCCGCGCGATCTCCTGGGACAAAGCCGAAGACGTCAGCGGTCCCGAGGCAATGATCGTGATCCCCTCCTCCGGATCCAGCCGCGTGACCTCTTCGCGATGGACCGTGATTCGGGGCTCGGCGGCGATCGTCTCGCCGATCAGCCGCGAAAACTCCACGCGATCGACGGCCAGGGCGTGTCCTGCGGGAACCGCGCTGGCGTCGGCACAGGCCAGCAGCGGCGATCCGGCCCGACGCATTTCCTGCTTCAGCAGCCAGGGTGCGGTGTTTTCGCTCTCCGATTTGAGGGAATTGCTGCATACCAGCTCACCGAAGTCCGCCGTCTGATGCGCCGGGGTCGGCTGCACCGGCCGCATCTCGTACAGATCGACCTCGACGCCCATGCGCGCCGCCACCAGCGCCGCTTCAGGCCCGGCCAGGCCTCCGCCGATCACCCGAATCTTCATGCGGCCGCTTCACTCTGCGCCGCGACTGCGGCCAGCGCCTCGTCGACCAGCTGCATGCGCGTCCACTCGGTGAGCGGCTCGGCGCCGAGGGACTTGTAGAAGTCGATGGCCGGCTCATTCCAGTCCAGCACATGCCAGAAGAGCTTCGCGCAGCCTCGCTCCACGGCCATCGCCGCCACGCGCATGAGCAGCGCTTTCCCCACGCCGCGCCCGCGGAACTGCGGCCGCACGAACAGGTCTTCAAGATGGAGGCAGCGACCGCGCCACGTGGAATAAACCGGGAAAAACAGCGCGAACCCGCCAGGCTTCCCATCTTCTTCCGCGATGAGGCACTCGAAATAGCGCTCGCCGCCGGACTCCGGGAATCCGTCGCGCCGGAGCTCCTCTGCGCCGATCTTAACCGCGTCCGGTTCGCGCTCGTAAACGGCCAGTTCGCGGACGAACTCCAGAATGAGATCAGCATCGGCAGCCGTGGCGGCTCGAATCGTCGTCATATCTCCGATTATAGGAATCGCTCCGGGTGAAGTGGTCTTGCCATCCCGGCGGCTATTACCTGCGTGTGGACCTTGCCGGTGCGACGCTCGCATTTAGTCTTGTACCTCTCGCGTATCCGGCGCATCATATCTCGCAGTTCAGCCGGCATGGCTGCGCCGTTCCACGTCGACGGCCTCGCCAATCAACGACGCAAAGCCCCGTGGAACGGTCACGGAGGCGCTTATGCAGCGCTGTTTTTCTGCGGCCTTGCAGGTTCTTTTCGCCGCAGCGTTCGTCGCATGGGGGCTCCCGGGTTTCCGGGCCATCGCTCAGGAACTGTCTGCCGCCCAGCCAACAACTCCCACCACTCTTTCGCCGGAAATTCGTGGCGACCTGGCCATGGCTCGCCAGCAATATATAGCGGCCATCGAGGCCTATCGCGAGGCTCCGGCCGAGTCAGCGCAGATATGGAACAAGATAGGGCTGGCTTACCACCATTTGTTTGCAGTGGACGAGGCCCGGCGCGACTACATGCACGCCCTGCGTCTGCAGCCTGACTATCCTGAGGCCCTCAATAATCTCGGCGCCGTCTACTACGCGAAGGGAAACTTCCGCAAGGCGGAGAAGTACTACCATCGGTCGATCCAGCTCGACGCCAAATCCGCAGCCGTCTACAGCAACCTGGGTACCACCTACTTCGCGGAGCAGAAGTTCAGCGAGGGCATTGCAGCCTATCGCAGGGCTTTTGCTCTCGATCCGCATATTTTCGAAGAAGGCACGCCGCAACTGGTGAACGAAGCGCTGCCGGTTCACTCGCGCGCTCAGCAGGATTTCTGTCTGGCAAAGCTCTTCGCCCAGGCAGGCCATTACGACCGCGCGATCGACCTGCTGCGCCGGGCGCTCAACGAGGGCTTCACCGACCGGAAGGAGATTCTTCAGGACGAATCCCTGGCGTCTCTTCGCACTCTCCCGGAGTTCACGCTGCTGATGGCCGAGGAGAAACTCCAGTAATCTCCCGGTCGTCGGTCTTCAGACACTCTTAAGGTGGGGTTGTTATCCTCTCCGCAATGAATCGGAGACTCAGGAGATGGCGTCCCCTCACTGCGGCCAGGCTTGGGGCAGCCCTTCTGGCATGGGCCCTCGCGCCGTGCCTTCTTGCATCCGATTCGCTGCCCGAGGCGCCCCAGCCCTCCGGCGCCCAGGCCTCCGCCGTGGGCATCACGCTCGATCAGGCGATTGCCGCGGCGCTCGCCAATGATCCTGTGTACCGCGCGGCCGTGGCTTCCAGCGGTTCCGCGCAGCTGGACGCATCCATCAGCCGTGCCGCTCTGCTGCCCAACGCCGCAGCTCATGGCGAATATCTCTACACCCAGCCCAACGGCGTGCTCAATCAGGCCGGGCAGATCGGTTCGCAGCAGGCTCCGCGCTTCATCGCCAACAACGCCATCCGCGAATACGCCGCGCAGGTGCTGGTGAACCAATCCATTAGCTTCGCCGGTGTTGCTGACTACCGCCGCTCGCGCGCGCTGGCCCGGCAATCGTCCGCCGATCTGGAGAGTGCACGCCGCGATCTGGTTTCGCGTGTGGTCGCCGCGTACTTCGGCGTTCTGGCGACGGCCGAGAAAGCCGCCGTGGCGTTGCGCGCCCTGAACGAAGCGAATGACTTTGTCGCGCTGACGCAGAAACTCGAAGCGGGCAGGGAAGTGGCGCACGCCGACGTGGTGAAAGCGCAGCTCGATCAGCAGCAGCGCCAGCGCGAATGCGACGACGCCGCGCTCGAGGCTGAGAAAGCCCGCCTCGACCTGGGCGTCCTGCTCTTTCCCGATCCCCGCACGCCCTACACGCTGGCCGAGCCGGCACCGACGCCCCTGCCGGACCGATCCGCCGTGGACGCGGCCGCCGCGAATGCCAATCCTGATCTGCGCAGCGCGCTCGAATCCGCGCATGCCGCGCACGACGAAGTGCTCGCCGCGCGCGCCGCGTACCTGCCGAGCCTGGCGCTCAACTACACCTGGGGCGTCGATGCGCCGCAGCTGGCTGTCAACGGTCCCGATAACGTCCGCAACCTCGGCTATTCGGCCTCGGCCTCCATCGACTTCCCCGTGTGGGACTGGTTTGCCACGCACGATCGAGTCCGCCAGGCGGAACTGCATCAGCAAGCCGCGCAGGCCTCGCTGACGAACACGCAGCGGCAGCTCATCGCGCAACTCGACGAGTATTACAACGAGGCCCATGTGGCAGCGGATCAGGTGGCATCGCTGCGCACCAGCGTTGACACCGCGCGCGAAAGCCTGCGCCTCACGCGGATGCGCTACTCCGCCGGCGAAGCCACGGCTCTTGAAGTCGTCGACGCGCAGTCGTCGCTCGCACAGGCGGAAGCCGCGCTCGCCGATGGCATTCTCCGCGCGCATGTGGCCCGCGCCAATCTGCAGACCCTCACCGGAGTCCTCTAGATGACGACCTCGCTCCGCCGCGTCCCTGTCACGCTTCTGTCCCTTGCGCTGCTTGCCTCGCTTGCAGGCTGCTCGAAGGACAAGGAAGCCGAAGCTGCACCCGTTGCCGTCGAGGCAGCGCCGGCGAAGATTGCGCCCATCGCCGAGCATGTCGTCGCCGATGCGGTGCTGGCGCCCATTGCCCAGGCCGCGATCTCGCCGAAGATCACCGCTCCGGTGAAAAAGTTCTATGTCCGGCGCGGCGCCAGGGTGAAAGCCGGCGAGCTGCTCGCGACGCTGGAGAATAACGATCTCGAGGCCGCGGTCACCGACAATCGGGGCGCCTACGATGCTGCGAACGCCGCCTATCAGATGGCCGTGAAAGCGCAGGTTCCTGAGGAACTGCAAAAAGCCCAGCTGGATTACGCGCAGGCCAAAGCCAATCTCGATCTCAACAAGTCGATTGTGGAGAGCCGCGAGAAGCTGTTCGCCGAGGGCGCCATCTCCGGCCGCGATCTCGATACTTCGAAGGCGGCCCTGGTGCAGGCCCAGGCTGCCTACGACGCCGCCAACCAGCACCTCTTGTCGATGAGGCAAGTGAGCCACGAGGCCGCACTGAAAGCCGCAAAGGGCGACCTGGAATCGGCGCGTGGCAAGTACGAGGGCGCTCAGGCGCAGCTCAGTTACTCCGAGATTCGCAGTCCGATCGCCGGCGTCGTGACCGATCGCCCTCTTTACGAAGGCGAAACCGTGGTTCCCGGCTCGCCGCTCATCACCGTCATGGACACCTCGGCGCTGCTGGCTCGCATCCATTTGTCGCAGTTGCAGGCACAATTGCTGAAAGCCGGCGACGCCGCATCGCTCGCAGTTCCCGGCTTGTCCGGCCCGGTTGATGGAAAGATCACGCTCGTCAGCCCGGCCACCGACCCTGGAAGCACCACGATCGAAGTCTGGGTGCGCGTGGAGAATCGCAAAGGCACGCTGCGCCCCGGGACGGCCGTTCACGTGACGCTGAATGGGCGCGCGCTGCCGAACGCGCTTGTGGTTCCCAGCGAAGCCATCGTCATCAACACGTCCGGCAAGCCGACGGTGATGGCGGTGGGCAGCGACGGCATTGCACACCAGACCTCCGTCGAAACCGGGATCGTGGGCGACGACACGACGCAAATTCTCAGCGGTCTCTCGGCAGGGCAGCAGGTCGTCACCGTCGGCGCGGCCAGCCTCGACGACGGCACGCATGTGAAGATCTCTGCGGTGGCCGACGACGACAAGGCCGCGGCGGGCGAGGCCCAGGGGAAGGACGACGAACCGTGAGCGATTCCGTCGCGCCCTCGGCCGAAAACTCGTTCTGGCTGCCGCGCTGGTCGCGCAGTATTTTCTTTTTCACCATCGTGCTCGCAGCGGCGGGCATTTACCTCGCTCTGCGCATTCCCATTGCCGTCTTTCCGCAGACGAATTTTCCGCGTATCGTCATCGCCGTTGATAACGGGGTGATGCCCGTCGAGCAGATGGAAGTCACCATCACCCGCCCGCTGGAGGATGCGGTCAACAGCGTGCCCGGCCTGGTCACGGTGCGCACCACCACCAGCCGCGGGTCCGCTGAGGTGAGTCTTTTCTTCGGCTGGGATGTGGACATGTTCCGCACGCTGCAACTGGTGAACGCGGCTGTGGCGCGCGTGCAGCAGTCGCTTCCATCGACCGCCGTCATCACCACGAATCGCCTCACGTTCGCCGTGCAGGATCCGATCGTCGGTTACAGCCTCACCTCGAACACCGTCTCGCAAACCCGCCTCTGGGAACTGGCGACCTATGAGATGAAGCCCCCTCTCAATCGCCTGCCGGGCGTCAGCACGGTGCTGGTGCAGGGTGGCCAGGTGCCTGAGTTTCACATCGTCCCGAACATGGCGAAGCTGCTGACCGCGCAGCTCACCATTTCCGATCTGGTGAACGGCATCCAGCAAACGAACCTCGTCGAATCTCCCGGTCTCTACACCGATAACCACCAGCTTATCCTCGGGCTGGTCGGCGACCAGGCGCACAATCTGCAGCAACTCGCGCAGATCTCGGTGAAGACCACGCCGGGCGGAGTTCCCATCCATGTCTCCGACGTCGCCGACGTCGAGCCAGCCACCGAGCCCGTCTACACCATCGTGACTGCGGACGGTAAGCCGGCGGTCCTGCTCAACATCTTTCGCCAGCCTGAGTCCAATACGGTCACCGTTGCCGACGAAGCCGCCGCGGAGATGGCGCAGCTCCAGGCCAGTTTGCCGGCCGGCATCGTAGTCAAAGCCTTTTACGATCAGTCGCGCCTTGTCCGCGACAGCATCTCCAGCGTGCGCGACGCCATTCTCATCGGGCTTGTCCTGGCAGCTGCTGTGCTGGTGCTCTTCCTGCGCGACTGGACCTCCTCCATCGTCGCCGGCCTCGTGATTCCTGTAACCATCGCGGTTACGTTCATCATTATCTGGGCGCTGGGAGAGAGTTTCGACCTGATGACCCTGGGCGGTCTCGCCGCCGCCGTCGGCCTCGTGATCGACGACGCCATCGTCGTGGTCGAAAACATCGTGCTCCACCGCGAACACGGCGAGTCGCGCATTGAGTCAGTGCGCAAGGCGCTGCGCGAGATCACCCGCCCGCTGATTGGATCCACGATCACCCCCATCGTCGTCTTCCTGCCGCTGATCTCCGTCACGGGCGTCACTGGGACGTTCTTCCGCGCGCTGGCCCTCACGATGACGGTCGCGCTGCTCACCTCGCTGGCTCTGGCCCTCACCTGGACGCCCGCGCTGAGCCTCGCGTTCCTACGCGGCAAAAATCATCAACTGCCTGCTGCGACGGCGCAGCCACCGGCTCCAGAAGATGCGGCGCTGTCGCCGGGCCCTGACGATTCTCCGCGCCAGCGCAACCTCATGGCACCCATCCTCCGCTTCCACGAGCGAGTGCTGCGCGGCGCTCTCGATCGTCCCTGGTGGCTCGCCGCAGCCTGCGGTCTGCTCATTGTCGGCGTTTACTTTGCCTATCAAGGTCTTGGTTCTGACCTGCTGCCCGAAATGGACGAAGGCGGCTTCGTGCTCGATTACGTGATGCCCGCCGGAGCATCGCTCCAGGACACCAACCGCGTTCTTCTGCATGTCGATCGCATCCTCCATCAGATTCCCGAAGTTGATACCACCTCGCGGCGTACCGGCCTGCAGATGGGCCTCGCCGCTGTGACAGAGTCGAACACGGGCGACTTCACCGTCCTGCTCCGGGACAAGCGCAGCCGAGGTATCGACGAAGTGATGGAAGATGCGCGCCGGCAAATCAAGGCCGCTGAACCGGAGCTGGACATCGAGTTCACCCAGGTGCTGCAGGACATGATTGGCGACCTTTCCAACTCGCCGGAGCCGGTGCAGATCAAGCTCTACTCGTCCAGTCAGGATCTGCTGAATCAGCTGGCTCCGCGGGTCGCTGACGCCATCTCGAAGGTTCCCGGCGTCGTTGATGTCGAGAACGGCATCGACAACACCGTCAGCGGACCCGCCACGAATTTCCAGGTCGATCCCGGACTCGCCGCGCGCTATGGTTTTACGACCGCGGAGGTCGCGACCGACGCCACGTCCATCCTCGACGGCATCACGACGCCCGATCCGCTCATCGAGAACGGTCGACCCTACACGGTCCGCGTGCGCCTCGACGATTCGCATCGTGCTTCGCTCGACGCCATCCAGAACACGGTCTTCCTCAGTGCCACGGGCAAGATGGCAACGCTGGGCTCGCTGGCCGCCATCCAGCAGCTTCCGCCGCAAAACGAAATCCTTCGCGAGAATCTGCAGCAGATGGTCGCCGTCACCGGCCGTCTCGAAGGCTCCGACCTCGGCAGCGCGATTCGCCGCGTGCAGCTGGCCGTACGCAATCTCCATCTGCCCTCGAGCGTGCGCGTCACCTACGGTGGCACTTATCAGGAGCAGCAGAAGTCGTTTCAGGAACTTTTGCGCGTCCTGCTGCTCGCGCTGGTGCTCGTCTTCGGCGTTCTTCTTGCGGAGTTTCGCAACTTCTCCGCGCCCGCTGCCATTCTCGTGTCGTCCGTCCTTTCCACGGCCGGCGTCATCTTTGCGCTGCTCATAACCCGAACCACCTTCAACGTCGCATCCTTCATGGGCCTCATCATGGTCATCGGCATCGTCGCGAAAAACGGCATCCTCCTGCTCGACGCCGATCAGCGCTTCCGCGCCACCGGACTCTCCTCGCACGACGCGATGCTGGCTGCCGCCCGCCGGCGGTTGCGGCCCATCGTCATGACCGCGCTGGCCGCCATGACCGGCATGTTGCCCCTGGCGCTCGCTCTCGGCGCCGGATCGCAGATGCTGCAGCCTCTGGCGATCGCCGTCATTGGCGGACTGCTCATCTCCATGGCGCTCTCCCTCATCGTCACTCCAGCCGTGTATTACCTTTTAGCGCGCGAGGCGTAAGCAACCAGGCCGAATCCACCCGAATCCCAATCGGTGCTCGGAACTGGCCCCGCTTTCACCAGAGCCCTGGCAATGCCGCGCCTTTGGTTCATGCTTCGGCCGGTTCACAGGGCTCGCTGCGCCTTCAGTTCCGAAGTACCCGCGCGCGACACGATCGGAGGCAGGCCCAATGCGGGCATTCCAGTGTTGTACTTTCCTTGCATTCCTCTCGTCCGCCACCGCGGCATTCGCCACGGTAACCGTCACCAGTCCGTCCAACGGCGCCACGGTTACTTCTCCCGTTCATTACGTCGCAACCGCCACGGCATCCACCTGCTCGAAGGGCGTAGCGTCCATGGGTATTTACGTCGACAACACGCTCGTCTATTCCGTCAGCGGAGCGTCGCTCAATACCAGCGTAACCATGAGCGCCGGCTCGCACCAGACTGCCGTGCAGGAATGGGATAACTGCGGCGGTGCGTCCAATACCCCCATCGATGTCACCGTGGTTGTACCTGCGCCGCCCGCCCTCACCATCTTCGCGAATTCGCCGACCATTCTCGACGGCCGTTCGACGGTCCTTGACGTGGCCGCCAGCGGTGCCACCAGCGTCACCGTCTCCGGACCCACCGGTACCTACACCTTGTCTTCCAGCGGCGGCCAGGTCACCGTCAGCCCCACTGCGACCGGGACCTACACGGCCGAAGCCACCAACGCGAACGGCACCACTTCCGCGGATGCCACTGTGACGGTGCTGCCGGCCAACGCCCTCCAGCCCCTTCTGCACGTCATCTTCATGCTGCAGGAAAACCATACCTTCGATAACTATTTCGGGATGCTGAACCCCTATCGGAAGACCAACGGCTGGAATATCGGCGCGGACGGCAAGGAATATGACGTTGACGGCATCGACGACAAACTCGACACCATCAGCAATTCGGATGACGAGGGCACGTCGTACCCGCTCTTCAAATTCACAAGCACATGCATCGACGATGAAACGTCATCCTGGCTGGAGAGCTACGGCCAGGTCAGCCGCTGGAGCTTTCTGACTTCACGGCCCATCAACATGGACGGCTTTGTGCACACCGCGGAAGGCTACGCGAAGACCTGCGCCAGCTCCGGCACGTGCTCCGGAAATTTCACCGATACGACCGGCGTACGCTCGATGGGTTACTACGATCAGGGATTCCTGAACTACTACTACTATATGGCGTCGCAGTTCGCGGTTTCCGATCGCTGGTTCTCGCCGGTCTCGAGCAAGAGCATCGACAATCGCATCGCGACGTTCACCGGCGGCACCACCCAGGGCCTCGTTTTCGATCCCGGCAACGACGATCATCTCGGACAGCTGAACATCGACAGCATCTTTGAGCAGCTCGACAAAAACAATATCACCTGGAAAATCTACTACACCGTCACCCAGGGCGAATGCCTCAACGACGATGACTGCTCGAATGGCTCCAGCGCGGTCTATCCGGCAACGGATTTCACCTATCTCACCTATTCCCACCAGTACCTCTACGAGAATCCAACCGGCGCCGCGTGCGTCGCGCCTACCGTGGCCTCCGGCGCAGTAGGCGATTCCACCAACTCGTTCTGCATCGACACCAGCCACATCGCCCCTCTCTCGCAGTACTACACCGACCTCAGCAAGGGCACGCTGCCTCACTTCTCCTTCATTGAAGCCGGCTACGGCAACAATGATGAGCACCCCGGCTCCGGGCAGTCGATTTTGTCGGGTCAGGCCGAGGTGGCGAACATCGTCAACGCCCTTATGAGCAGCACGTCGTGGAAGAGCTCAATCTTCTTCCTGTCCTATGACGAGGGCGGCGGCCCGTACGATCATGTGCCTCCGGTGCGCGGATCCTCCAACAAAAACACCGACGCATCGCTCGGCCCGATTCCGGATATCTCGGAGATGGCCGTCAATGCCGACAGCTACAAACCCTGCGTGCCATCCGGAGGCGCACCCACGCTGCACTGCGATCTTGCGCCCGCCGATCCGGGGGCTCACTCCGGCGACGCGCCCGCCGTGATGGGATTTTCCGCGCAGCTCGGCTTCCGCGTGCCGAACATCATCATCTCTCCCTTCACCAAAGCCCACTATGTCTCGCACACGCCGATGGATCACACCGCCGTGATCCGGTTTGTCGAGGACCACTGGCTCGGTCCCAACGTCCACCTCACCGCGCGCGATCAGGCGCAAACCAACCTCCTGGAGTTTTTCGATTTCTCCAGCCCGCCATGGGAGACGCCCCCCAGCCCGCCGGCTCCGGTCACTGCAACAAGCCTCGGCTACAATCCCTGCACGCCAACCAATATGGGCAACAACTAACTCCCCGGGTCGCCTGTAAGGGCGGCCCTTTTCTTCGCCGACCCCTCAGGCGACTCCGCGGGACAATCTATAGTGGATTACGACATTCCACTGCGGAGAACGGCCCTGGCCTGCGACGACCTCAGAGACTGGATCAAGCGCCTCGACAAAGCGGGCGAGCTCAGGCGCATCCGCGAAGAAGTCTCGCCCATCCTCGAAATGGCGGAGATCGCCGATCGTGTCTCGAAGTCAGGCCGCGGGACCGGCGCTCCCGGAGGCCCGGCGCTGCTGTTTGAGAAGGTCGCCGGGTATCCCGGCGCCCGCGTGCTCATGAACCAGTTCGGCAGCGAACGACGCATGAAGCTGGCGCTCGGGCTCGATCCCGAAAAGGGCTCCCTCGACGAAATCGCCGGGCGCATCCGCGCGCTCATGGAAGTCAAGTCGCCCGAAGGGCTGATCGAAAAGCTGAGGATGCTCCCTCAGCTTGCGGCCATCGGCAATTTCTTCCCGAAGACGGTTTCCGCAAAAGACGCGCCGTGCAGGGAAGTGATCCTTCGCGACAACTTCTCCGTTCTCGATTTTCCGGTCCTGCAAACCTGGCCGCTCGATGCGGGCCGCTTCATCACGCTGCCCTGCGTGGTCACGCGCGATCCGAAGACCGGCAAGCGCAACATGGGCATGTATCGCATGCAGGTCTTCGACGGCCAGACCACCGGCATGCACTGGCAGCGCCAGAAGAATGCCGCCGAGCATCTCCGCGAAAGGCTGCGTGCCGCGGCCGGCTCCGCTTCTGCACGCGTGAGCGCCATGGCCGAAACCGCCGGCGGCACCGCGAACATCGCCCTCGGCAACATCGTAGGGGAGGGAATTGACGCGCGCCTCGAGGTCGCCGTCGCCATCGGCACCGATCCCGCGACGACTTTCTCCGCCATTGTGCCTGCGCCACCAGAGGTCGAGGAATTCCTCATTGCCGGATTCCTCCGTCAGGAGCCGGTCGAGCTGGTGAAGTGCGAGACGGTCAACCTCGAAGTCCCCGCGCACGCCGAAGTCATCCTTGAGGGCTACGTGCGTCTCGACGAACTGCGTCCTGAAGGCCCGTTCGGCGACCACACCGGCTTCTACACCATGCAGGAGGACTACCCCGTCTTCCATATCACCTGCATCACGCACCGCAAAGATCCCATCTGGTCCGCGACTGTGGTCGGCAAGCCGCCCCAGGAGGACGCGTGGATGGGCAAGGCCGTTGAGCGCATTTTTCTGCCGCTCTTCCGCCTCACGCTGCCGGAAATCGTCGACATCAACCTGCCCGTCGCGGCGGTCTTTCACAACCTCATGATCGTCTCCATCCGCAAGAGCTACGCAGGTCACGCCCGCAAAGTGATGAACGGCATCTGGGCCATGGGCCAGGCCATGTTCACCAAGTGCATCGTGGTGGTCGACGAGGACTGCGACGTGCAGGATCTGACCGAGGTGACCTTGCGCGTCGCCAACAATATCGACCCCGAGCGTGATATCCAGTTCACCCTCGGCCCTGTCGACTCGCTCGATCACGCCTCGCGCATGCCCAACTACGGCAGCAAGATGGGCATCGACGCCACGCGCAAGTGGGCGGCCGAGGGCTTCACGCGCCCCTGGCCTCCGATGATAGAAATGGACGCAGCGACGAAAGCGCGCGTAGACGCGATCTGGAAGAAACTCGCGATCAAGGATTGAGTCTGCCCGGTTGACCGCCATCTTCAGGAGCTTCCGTGTTTACCCTCGACGGCATCCGCAAACTCCACTCGTGGACGCACGCTTCGCTCCGCGTTCTCTTCAATCACCTTGAAACGCTCCCGGCGGGCGGCTATGTGATGGAGTTCCCCGGCTTCGGCTATCCCTCCATTCACGCCCAGGTGGTGCATTTGCTGGGGTGCGAGGCGCGGTGGGTCCGCCGCCTCCAGCTCAAGTCCATCGGAGACTGGGATCCGGGCCGCTGGCCCCTGCTCGCCGATGCTCGCTCGCTCGAGCGTGAAGTTACGACGCAGACCCTCGCGTACCTCTCAGACCTGACCAACCAGCAGCTCAATTCGAAGACCACTCTGCATTTTGCCGACGGCAGCAGCGCCGTCCGCACGCCGGCGCTTGTTCTGCACCACGTGTTCACGCACGCTTTTCATCACAAAGGGCAGATCGTCGCGATGTGCCGTGTTCTCGGTCATCCCGCGCCCGACACGGATCTGAATCAGTTCGAGTGAGCCCTCGGTCCCGCGCGCGGCCGGCGCCGTCACTTCCCGATTGCCTGATTCTCACGCACGCAGCCGGTGTAGGTCGTAAGGAACCGGTCCCGGAGTTGCGCGTACTCGTCCATCGTCTGGAACTTCCTGCGCCAGCTCTCCTGATTGAGAAACGAAATCGTCGTCGCCACATGCTCCACGTCGTCGAACAGCACATACATCCCCAGCACGCCGCCCTCGAGCTTCGTCCGATTATTGCCATACACGTCGAAGCCGTGAAGATTGTGCGGGAGCGACGTGGCTTTCTCGGGACCGCCGGGCTGCGATTCCTGATACGCGAGGTTGGCGATGAGCGCGGCCTTCTGCACGGCGTAGCGATCGCCGGGCAGTTCCTCCGCCCGTACGTTCGCGAAGAAATCGGTGAAGGGATACGCCACCAGCACCTGCCGCCCGGCAAGCAGGTCGATCTTCTGCGAGCCGCTCGCCGTATCGACGGTGCGCGAGGTGACGCTCGCCTCCAGCGGCTGGACCGACAGGATCTGCAACCCGTCAGGAAAGAAGCACGATGTGTACGCCTGCAGCGGATCGGCGCCGCCGAACGACGCCACCACCGCAGGGACTGCCGGTGCGCTCGCCGTTTTCTCCGTAGTTTTGGCTGGCGCCTGGATCGGTGCTTTTGCCGCAGCACCCGCGACCGTCCGCGCCGGCCGTGCGGCGGTTCCGTGCCCCAGCACCACGTCGATGGTCGCCGGCGCTGAGACCTCCACGCGCTCGTACGTCACGGGGTATCCGCGGGCCTCGATCCGCAGTTCGTGTTCGCCGGGAGCCAGCGAGATCGTTACATCTCCCCGCGCACTGCTGCGCAGGAACGAGAAGGGCTGGCCCGATCCGGTCGAGATTCCGATGGACGCGTTGCGCAGCGCCATCCTTTTCGGCGAGATCACATGCACGGTCACGGCCACCGGCGCCTGCTGGGCTCCGCACCAAACGCCGGCCAGCAATCCCATGCCGGCCAGCAGGGAACTGCTCCTGATCCATTTCACTTCGCTGTTTTCACCTCGATGGCGACCAGATTCCGCACGCTGCGCGCCGGCCGCTTATCCTCCGTCACCACCAGCCGAAAGGGTCCCGTGTCGCCCAGCGGCTTGCCGTCCATGGCATCGCATACCAGCACCTGCCCCGGATGAAACTCCGGATCGACTTCGCCCAGCGCCACCACGCTTTTGTAGCCATCCGCGCCCGTCGCTACCACGTAATCCGCCAGCGCCTTACCGCGCAGATCCTTCCCGTGCGGTACGCCCAGCTTCGCCAGCAGATCCATGAGCGGAACGCCGGAATAGGTTTCGCTCGCGTTCGTGTGATGGTCGAAAATCGTCACCGTCTGGTGCGGCAGGGCTTCCAGCGCCGGTTGCGTGAAGGTGGCCTGCTGCCCAGGGCCTGCGGTGATGGTGAGCACGTGCGCGGCTGCGGGAGCTTGTGTCGCGCCTCGCGCGGGCGTCGATTCCTGCTGCGCGTAGCCCAGGCTGCATCCCATCGCCAGGGCAAGACTGATCCAAAGCACCGACTTCCTGCACGCCCCTCGCATGCTGTTTCCCCTCACGATCACCATCGTAATGCCTGCGCAAGCGATTCCATGGTGTCCCGAAGCAGGCTTGCGACTAAACTGAAATCGGATGCCTCACCTCCAGGACCAGCTCGATCAGATCACCGCCAATACCCGCACCCTTGTGCAGCCAGAGCGGCTGGCCGTTGGCGAGCGCGCCATCGAGGAGCTGTTTGCCACCGGCATCGAGCAGCGCATCCTGCCCATCGGCGCCACCGCGCCCCAGTTCGAACTGACCGACATCACCGGCCGCCTCGTGCGCTCGGCCGATCTGCTGGCGCTGGGCCCGCTGGTCATCAATTTTTTCCGCGGCCGCTGGTGTCCGTATTGCGTGACCGAACTCGAGGCCTGGCGCGATCTCTATCCCGCGCTGCGTGAGCGGGGTTCGCTCGTGGTCGGCATCTCGCCGCAGTTGCAACGCCAAAACGACTTCACGGCCACGCAGCATGCCGTTCCGTTCCCGCTGCTCTCCGACGCGGGCTGCGCCGTCGCGCAGCAGTTTGGCCTCGTCTGGACCGCACCCGAATACCTCCAGAAGTACTACCGGAGCATTCTCCTCAACATCCCGTTCGTGAATGGCGAGGAGAGCTGGCGCCTGCCCATCCCGGCGACCTACGTTCTCGCCCCGGACGGAACCGTCCTCTTCGCCGAAGCCCACGCCGATTTCCGCGTGCGCCCCGAGCCGGAAGAAGTTCTGGGCGTTCTGCCCGCTTTCGCTCGCTCAAAATAGTCCACGCCTTCCGGCGATCCCGATCCCGCTTTTGCGTGCTGCGTCCGCTAACGGACACTCTTCCGCCCCGGGAACTTTCTTTTGCGGCCTCGCGTATGCCTTTCTGTACGGCAACCCGTCTGATTCATATTCCCAGGAGCCTGATCGATGCAGACCATTCACAGCGTGCTGGTCCGGGCCACTCCCGAAGCCATCTGGAGCGTCCTCGCTGACGTGGAGCGCTGGCCGACATGGACGCCCACCGTCGAGCAGGTTGAACCGCTCACGCCCGGCGGCTTGCGCGCAGGCGCACGCTATCGCCTCGTGCAGCCGAAACTACGTCCTGCCGTTTACGAAGTCACTGAGTGCACGCCGCACAAGGCCTTTACCTGGATCCAGAAAGCTCCCGGCGCCACGATGGTGGCCGACCATCGCTTCATCGCGTCTGACCCGACCGGTACGGAGCTCGAGCTCTCGTTCGCTACGCAGGGCCTGCTGGGCGGCGTCGTCGGCCGGATGTACGGCAAATTGATTGCAGAGTACATCGCCACCGAGGCGCGCAGCCTGAAAGAGCATTGTGAAGCCGCCGCGCGGAAGGCCAGCGCGCTGCGGGCCTGAAATGCTAGCCCAGCGGCAGGAAGTACTGCGTCCCGTGCACCGGCTCGCTCAGCCGCTTCAGCAGCGCCTGCAAGTCGCGATTGTTGTGCACGAAGTCGATCTCGTTGGTGTTCACCACCAGCAGATCGCTGGCGCTGTAGTGGAAGAAAAAGTGCTCGTACGCGGCGGCCACCTGCTCCAGATACTTCTCGCTGATAGCGCGTTCGCCCGGCACGCCCTTGCGCTTCAGCCTCTGCTTCAGCACGTCGGGGCTCGCCTGCAGATAAATCACCAGTTCCGGCGTGGGGATCTCCGAGCGAAACATCTGGTAGTAGTTGTTGTACAGATCCAGCTCCGCGTCGCTCAGGTTGACGTAGGCAAAGATCTTGTCCTTTTCAAACAGGTAATCCGAAACAACCGGAAACGAGAAGTCGCCTACTTCGCGGAATTGTTCGTAGCGTCGCGTCAGGAACCACATCTGGGTGGCAAAGGCCATGCCCGGCTGGCCCTGGTAGAAGCGATCGAGAAAGGGATTGTCTTCGGGCTCGACAATGCGTCGCGCCCGCAGCGTCTCCGCCAGCCGTTGCGCCAGCGTCGATTTTCCGGCGCGGATCGGGCCTTCTACGGCAATAAATCGCGGCTGTTCAAAAAGATTCGCCATCGTCCCAGCAGCACCAGCGAAGGAAATACGAAGATATCACGCCCGGACTTCAAAACCAATCCGCTTACACTTGGGAAACCATGATCGCCGCCATCGCCACCACCGCCGCTGCAGCCGGGCTCGTCGCCGGCGGTTGTGCCTATGCGGCGCTCGCGCCGGAGTCGCAAATCTTCGGCCGCACCCTGGTGGCGGGATCGAATCCCGCGGAATTTGCCCTGACCTACGATGATGGCCCCAACGTGCGGGACACGCCGCGGCTGCTTGACCTCCTCGCGGAGCACGAAGTGCGCGCCACCTTTTTTCTCATCGGCAATTTCGTGCAGGAGCGCCCCGAACTGGTGAAGCGCATCCACGCCGCCGGTCACCTCATCGGCAATCACACCACGTCGCATCCCTGGCTGCCGCTGCTGGCCCCGCGCCGCGTGCGCAACGAACTGGCGTTCTGTACGGCGACGATTCAGGAGGCAACGGGCGCGCCCGTCCGCTTCTTCCGCCCGCCGCACGGAGCCCGGCGTCCGGACATTCTGCGCATCGCGCGCTCGATGAACCTTACGCCGGTGCTTTGGAACGCCATGGGCTACGACTGGCAATCGCGCCGCAGCGCAGAGAGCATTGCAGCCAGCCTGCAGCGGGGCATCGCGCGCAACCAGCAGCGTGGCCGCGGATCGAACCTGCTGCTGCACGATGGCGGCCACGCCCGAATGGGTGTCGACCGCTCCCGTTCCGTCGAGGCCACGCGGATGATTCTCACCCGCTTTGCGCCCGGCGCCACGCGCTACGTCACGGTCGACGCCTGGGTGTGAGCCGGCTCAGGACCGGCCTGCGCTAGTATCCCGTATAACGATCCAACGGAGCACTCGGCCCATGATCTTCGACGATATCCGCTACGCGCTGCGCCAGTTCCTCAGGACGCCTGGGTTTACCGTCACGGCAGTCCTTACGCTGGCGCTCGGCATTGGCGCCACGACCGCGATCTTCACGCTGATCCACGCGGTGCTCCTCAAGTCTCTGCCCGTGGCCCGTCCCAGCGAGCTCATTCGCATCGGCGACAACGAGAACTGCTGCATCAACGGCGGCCTGCAGGATGACTGGTCGCTCTTCTCGACCGAGCAGTACCGCGAGTTCCGCGACCACACGCCTGGCTTCTCGAACCTGGCGGCGTTTCAGGCGGGACGCACGGTTCTGGGAGTGCGCCGCGCCGGCAGCGATCATCCCGCCGAGCCGTTCGGGGGCGAGTTTGTCTCCGGCAATGCGTTTAACACCTTCGGCCTCACCGCGTGGGCGGGGCGCCTGCTGCGCCAGACTGACGACCAGAAAAGCGCGCCTCCCGTGGCCGCCATCAGCTATCGCACGTGGCAGCAGAAGTTCGGCAGCGACCCGTCGATTGTTGGATCGTCATTCCTCATCAACGGCCAGGCGTTCACCATTGTCGGCATCGCGCCTCCTGGCTTCTTCGGCGAGCGACTCGGCAGCGATCCGGCTTCGTTCTACCTGCCGCTCAGCACCTCACCCCTCATTCAGTCCGGCAGCTTCAACGTGCTTGACACCCCCGAACTCGACTGGCTGAACGTCATCGGCCGCATCGAGCCGGGCGCCAATCAAAAGCAGATGGAAGCGCGCATGCAGGTCGAACTGCGCCAGTTCCTCATGAGCCCCATGAGCAAGCTCGACAAGAATGCCGCGCCGCTCATTCCTAAGCAGACGCTGCACCTCACCTACGGCGGGGGAGGCGTTCAGCAGATGCAGGAAAACTACAAAGACGGGCTGCACCTGCTCATGTGGGTTTCAGCGTTCGTGCTGCTCATCGCCTGCGCCAACCTTGCGAATCTGATGCTGGTGAGAGCCACGGGGCGCAAGACGCAAACTTCCGTCCGCTCGGCCCTCGGCGCGCCGCGGCGCATGCTGGTGCGCCAGGCCCTCACTGAAAGCATCGTCCTCGCCTTCCTCGGCGGCATCGCTGGGCTGGCCGTCGCGTGGGCTGGAGCGCGCCTTCTGCTGCACATGGCCGCCGGCAAAAGTTATCTGCCCATCGACGCTGCGCCGTCTCTCCCGGTGCTGGGATTCGCCTTTGCGGCTTCGCTCGTAACTGGCGTCCTATTCGGAACTGCGCCCGCCTGGATGACCGCCCATGCCGATCCCATCGACGCTCTGCGCGGCGCCAATCGCGCCACCAAAACCAGCGGCCTCTGGACGCAGAAGATTCTCGTCATCGCCCAGGCGGCGATCTCGCTGGTGCTGCTGTGCGCAGCCGGGCTGCTCATCCGCTCGCTCAACAATCTCCAGCATCAGCACTTCGGCTTCGACACGCAGAATCGCTATATCCTGCACATCGATCCGATGATGGCCGGCTACCAGGCCAGCACCTCTGATCAGTTCTTCCGCCAGCTGCACGACACGCTGGCCGCGATTCCCGGCGTCACTTCCGTTTCGTACGCCCTCTACAGCCCGATGGAAGGGAACAACTGGGGCAACGGCGTTTACATCGAGGGACAGGCGCCGCCCACTCCGGGCAGCAACTTCAACAACGCCTCGTGGGATCGCGTGAGCGCCGGATACTTCGAGACCATCGGCACCAAAATCGTCGCGGGGCGCAGCTTCACTGAAGCCGATAACGCCGCGTCGCGCAACGTGGCCATCGTGAACCAGGCCTTCGCGCGCCACTTCTTCAAAGACGGCAACGCCATCGGCCATCACTTCGGCGATCTCGATCAGAAATACGCCGGCAATTTTGAAATCGTCGGCATCGCCGAAGACACGCAGTACTGGGACCCGGCCAGCAGGATCCGCCCCATGTTCTTTCTCCCCGCGCCGCAGTGGGCCAAATACGACGACAAATCCGAAGTGATGTTCGAGAACGTCTCCCACCTCGAGATGGACTCCATCGAGCTTCGCACCGCCGGCAACATTCCCGGCCTCGAGTCCCAGGTGCGGCGCGCGCTCATGCAGATCAATCCCAGCCTCACCGTGATTGGCTTCGATACGTTCGCCGCCCAGGTGCAGGACGAATTCTCCCAGCAGCAGCTCCTCGTTCGCCTCACGGCGGTCTTCGGACTTCTGGCGCTCACGCTCGCGGCCATCGGCCTTTACGGCGTCACTTCCTATGCGGTCGCCCAGCGTACCAGCGAAATCGGCATCCGCATGGCGCTCGGCGCGGACCGCACCGGCATCCTGCAGATGGTGCTGCGGACCGCCTTTCTCCAGGCGGGAATTGGCCTCGCCATCGGCATCCCCGGAGCCATCCTGGCCGGGCACACGATGGCCGGCATGCTCTACGGCGTCAACCCCTGGGATATCCCCGTTCTGCTGGCGACCACGGTCGTGCTGGCGCTGGCCGCGTTCTTGGCCGCGGTCATCCCGGCGCAGCGCGCTGCCAGCGTAGAGCCGATGGTCGCCCTGCGCATCGAGTAGCGGAAGCGATTGCGCCGTCTTGTGCTACTGTGACGGCGCTCCCTGCTGAGCCTGCAGGTACTGGTCGACGTTGCTCGCATCCACCAGCGCCGATCCCGTATCGATAAACGCCGGAATCGGCGCATACGGATCGGTCGCATACACCTTTGTCAGCGAGGGCAAGGGATCGTGGTACAGCATGTCGAGCATCTTGACCCCGACGTACGCCATGGTGAACGGCTTCTGCGCGACGGTCGCTGTAATCACCCCCTGCTTCACCAGGTCGAGCGTGTCCTTGTCCACATCCATCGCGATCAGCGTGCGATCGCTGGCGTTGGCGCGCCGCAGCACCTCGCCCACCTCCTTGCCGGCTGACGCCTCCAGGCACACAAACGCATCCACCTTGTCCTTGCCCGTCTTCGCCAGCAGAGCCTGCGTCTGGTCGAAGGCCACCGTCGCCTGTCCGTGGATGTCGATCACCTGCGCGATATGAACGCCCGGCTGGCTCGCGATCGCATCCTGGTAGCCGCCCAGCCGCTCGTCGAGATTGGGCTGCCCGGCATTGGTGAAGAAGACTACGTTGCCCGTGCCGTGCAGTTTCTCCAGCAGCCTCTGGCCCCCGAGCCGCCCCGCCTCGCGGTTATTGGTGCCGATGAAGAACAGCCGCCGGCTCTCCGGGGCGTCTGAATCCACGGTGATCACCGGAATCCCGGCATCGGCGGCGGCGTCGATTTCCGGCACCATCAGCTTGGGGTCCACCACCGACACCAGAATGCCCGTCGGCTTCTGCGCGACCACCGCGCGGAACTCCTCAACCTGCGCCTGCGGATCGAAGGTGTCGGGGCCCCGCAGGTCCGCGTGCACGTGGTATTGCGCGGCAACCTTGTCCAGCCCCGCCGCCGCCGACTGCCAGTACGGCAGCTTGATGTTCGCCGATACCAGGTAAAAGTGTTCCGAGCTGCTGTGGCGTCCACAGCCCCCCATCAGGACCGCGCCCATGGCTGCAATCGATAGAGCAACGAACGGTCGAGACATCCGCATACCGCACCTCCTGCGCTCTGGATACGCGCTCCGGCGAGGCTCTCTCGTTCGCGCTTTCAGGATCCGTGCATCCCGGGTCCGGCGCGGGGCGGTCGCGGCCCGCTGGAAGATGACCGCCTCGAGCCAATCTCGGAAAAAACACGGCGATTCGGAAAGCGCTGAATTTCAGCGCCCGCTCATCCGGATGCGCCTGGCGGCCAGGATTCTACTCTCATCCCCCATGCCCAGGCGCAGAAATTTCCACCCCGCGCGGCACCGCCGTCACCTGTTTGGGGCAGTGCCTTACCCCTCCGTCCCGGCGTTATCATGAAAGGAAATTCATTTGTTTTTCTGCCCTGGAGGAAGTACCCGATGGCCACCGGTAGTTTCGACGATTTCGTGCAGCGCGAGATCGACGCCGCCCGTAAGGCAGGCGGCTCTTCGATGGACTGGCAGCGCGAAAAAGCAGCCTGGCTGCGCCAGCTCGACGACTTGTATGCGCGGATCGAAGGATTCCTGAAGTCCTACATCGACGCCGGCCAGATCTCCCTCTCCACCAGCCCCTTCGAGATCAGCGAAGAGCATCTCGGCGTCTACGATGCGCCGCAGCTGTCCATCGCCATCGGCTCCAAAACCGTCACGCTCGAGCCCATGGGCACCATCCAGGTCGGCAACCGCGGCCGCGTCGACATCACCAGCAATCTCGCCCGCGCGCAGTTGGTCCTGATTGAGAGCGGCGCCGTCTCGCAGCTCCTGCCCTCTTCCGGCATCGGGAAGCCGCAGCCTTCCATGAAGAGCCTCACCACCGGCCGCTGGGTCTGGAAGATCGTCACCCGCGACACCGCAGACTTCACCCGCGAAAACTTCCAGGCGACCCTCGTCGAAATCGCCAGGGGCTAAAGCCCGCGAGCGAAAAACTCTCAGCAAAGAACTTTCAGCAAAAGACTTTCAGCGAAAGACGATCAGCAGAAAACCTGACAGTGCAAGGCTACCGGCATTCGCTGGGATCACGAGCCTTCGGCCAGCCATAGTATTTTGCTTTTCGCCTACATTCTCTCGCTTACAGTTTTTCGCCTCAGGCACTTCGCGTGCAGTGTTTCGCTGACAGCCTCTCGCTGAGCGTCTCACGCTGAACGTCTCTTGCTGAGCGTTTTGCGCTGACTGCTGACTGCTTCCCGCTCGCCCCTCACCCCTCCATCTCCTTCAGCCCCGAACTCACCCGCAGCCGCGCCTCCGTCGCCTTCTGCACGTCCTCGACGCTCAGCCCCGGCGCAATCTCCTCCAGCACCAGACCCTCCGGCGTCACCCGGATCCACGCTAACTCCGTCGCAATCGTGTCCACTACGCGCACGCCCGTCAGCGGCAGCGTGCACTTCTTCAGGATCTTCGGCACGCCTTCCTTCGTCGTGTGCTCCATGGCCACGATCACGCGTCGCGCGCTGGCGACCAGGTCCATTGCGCCGCCCATCCCCTTGACCATCTTCCCGGGGATCATCCAGTTCGCCAGCGTCCCTTCCTCGTCCACTTCCATCGCGCCCAGAACGCTCAGATCGATATGGCCGCCGCGGATCATGGCAAAGGAGTCGGCGCTCGAGAAGTACGCCGTCCCCGGCATCGCCGTCACCGTCTCCTTGCCCGCGTTGATCAGGTCAGGATCCTCTTCGCCGGCCAGCGGATACGGCCCCACCCCGAGCATGCCGTTCTCCGACTGCAGTACGACCTCAATGCCGGGCGGCACATGATTCGCCACCAGCGTCGGCAGGCCGATGCCCAGATTCACGTAGAAGCCGTCCTGGAGCTCGCGCGCCACGCGCCGCACAATCCGTTCTCTTTTTGCCGCGGGCGTCAGGCCCGGCGTCGAGACGCCGGAGTTCGATACAGTAGACATTGGCTCGGAAAACCCCTCCCGATGTCGCAGAATCGTCCCTGCGCGAAAGTGCGCAATCCCGAGGCCGATCCGGACAGTCCACAGTAGCAGGTGCAGGTCGCGGGATGCAGCACGCCGTCTTTCATATCCGGTCTCATTCGCTGCTGCGGGGAACCGCCATCGTTCTGGTCAGCCTGGCCGCCGCCCTCGCCACATCCGGATTTCCCGATCTGCGACCGTCTGCGTGGATGTTTCTGCCCGCGCTCGGCGCGTTGTACGGCACCTGGGAGACGACCCGCTGCCTGCGCCAGCACTGGAGCTTTTACCACATCGGAGTCATGCTTCTGCTCTACACCGATATCCTGGTGCTGGCGCTGATCGTCTTCATGCTCCTCTACCCCTGGGCGCTCTGGCTGCAGCGGCCCTGAGCCGCTTTAGGCGGCCACGGTCCCGAGTCCCTGCAGGCTCTCTTCGTATGGGGCGCGGACCACACCGCGTTCTGTAATGATCGCCGTTACGTATTTCGCCGGTGTCACGTCAAAGGCAGGGTTTTCGATACCCACGCCGTGCGGGGTGAGCTGTTTGCCGGCGTGGTGCGTCACTTCCTGCGCCGATCGCTGTTCAATCGGGATCGCGTCTCCTGTCGCCGTTCTCAAATCGATCGTCGACCACGGCGCGGCGACGAAGAAGGGAATTCCGTGCTCCTTCGCGAGCACGGCCACGCCATAGGTGCCGATCTTGTTGGCCACATCGCCGTTCGCGGCAATGCGATCGGCGCCCACAATAACGGCATTGATCTTTCCCTGGCGCATGAGGCTGGCCGCCATGTTGTCGCACAAAACTGTGGTGGGGATGCCGTCGTGCACCAGCTCCCACGCCGTCAGCCGCGCGCCCTGCAGAAACGGCCGTGTCTCATCCGCGTACACATGCAGGACGTGCCCTGTTTCCACGGCCGCGCGGATCACCCCCAAAGCGGTTCCGTATCCGCACGTGGCCAGGGCTCCGGCGTTACAGTGCGTCAGGACTCCTCCGGCCTGAGGCAGCAGAGAAGCGCCATGCGCTCCCATCTCGCGGCAAGCCGCAATGTCTTCGTCATACATTTTCTGCGCCTCGGCGATGACCCTGTCTCGAATTGAGTCAACTGTCGCCCCCAGCCGCCCTGCCTCCGCCGCGAACACCTTCTTGACGCGCTCGATGGCCCAAAACAGGTTTACTGCCGTAGGCCGCGTGGCTGCGAGAGTCTGGCACATCGTTTCAAACTCGATCGACAGGCCGGAAATTGTGGCCGCCCGGCTGTTTTTCACACCCAGAGCCAGCCCCATGGCAGCCGAAACGCCGATGGCCGGAGCTCCGCGGACCACCATCGTGGTGATCACCGCGGCAACCTCGTGGTAATCTTTTGCCGTTACGTAAGTTTCTTCCAGCGGTAGGCGCGTTTGGTCAAGAAAGCGGACGCCGTCGGCGGTCCATTCCAGAGTGGGAATCATTGTATACAGTGTACTTGCACAGATTCCTGATGGCCATTAGCCTAAAGCCACCCGGCCGATAACCGATTCGGAGCGGGCGAAAAAGTGACAAAATTTTTCTCGCCGGATTCACTATTTTCGGCGATCATAAATCATCAATCATTGCTCAACTTCCTGACCCGTTTGTCCGTCAATGCAGGTTAGGACGAGCGGGACTGCAACACGCGATTGAAAGTGCGGTCGAAATCAATGCGGACATCGGACCAAAAGAAAAGCGTGAGAATGAAACTGCAGTGTCCCAATTGCCACCAGGATCAGCTGGCGCGCATTGCACGGCGCGGTTTCATGCGAGAGCATGTGTATCCTAAGTTCGGCTTGTATCCCTGGGAATGTGCGATCTGCCGGCGCGAGTATCTCATTCGTAAACGTGGCGCCGCTTACCGAAAGGTCTCCGCTCCCAGCACACCGATCAACGATCGCACGCCTTCGACGGAAAGCTCGTCATCCCGCTGAGACGCTGCTTCTACTGAACAGCGGCACCAAACCTTCCCTCGATCTCACCGGCTGCCGCCCGTAGCCCCTCCAGCGGCGCGAACGGCGGCAGTTGCGCTCCGCAATGCGCCAGTTCCGCCAGCGCCAGCTCGGTTGCGATGTTGCCCACCAGCGCGTCCTGCGCGAACGGACACCCGCCGAATCCTCCGATCGCCATATCGAACCTGCGGCAGCCCGCCCCGTACGCCGCCGCGATTTTGGCCGCCGTCTCCTCGGGCCGCGCATGCAGATGAACTCCGATCTCCACGCCGGGATCTACAGAGCCCAGCACCGCCCCCACGACGTCCGCAATCATGGGTGCCGTCGCCAGGCCCACGGTATCGGCCAGCGAGATCTGCGTGATCCCCGAGTCCGTCAGCAGGTCGCAGGCGGCTACCACCTCTTCCGCGCTCCACGCGTCGCCATAGGGATTGCCGAACGCCATCGAGATATACGCGACGACGCTGAGGCCGGCCTGAAACGCGGCCTGGCCCACGGCCTCCAGCGCCCCCAGCGTCTCCTCCGGCGTCTGGTGCTGGTTGCGTTCGAGAAACTGAGGTGAAATTGAATACGGAAATCCCAGCGTGGCTACCGCTTCGGTGGCGATCGCCCGCTCCGCGCCCTTCAGGTTCACGACAATCCCGATGATCTCGACGTCGTCAGGCGGATCCACTAAGTTGAGTACCTGCTCGGCGTCGGCCATCTGCGGCACCGCTTTCGGCGACACAAATGACACCGCATCGATGTGGCGGAATCCACCCGCGATCAGGGTGCGCAGGTAATCGGCCTTCACTTCAGCGGGAATTGGCTTCGGCAAGCCCTGCCACGCGTCGCGTGGGCACTCGATGATTTTGACCGTTTGGCTCATGCAGGCGGCGAGAATCGCCACCCAGTAGGGTATCAGCGCCAGCCACCGCAGGCTGATTCCCGGCAGCTACCAGCTACCCGCTACGAGCTACCCGCTACCGGCTCCCCGTACCCAACTCTCCGCTGTCTTAGTGCTCCATCCGCACGATGGAAAGCTCTTTCGCATGCGGCGGGCAGAGCAGCAGGTAGTAATCTTCACGGCTCGCGCGGTTGTCCTGGCGCCAGTCGGAATAGTGCAGCCGCAAACCGATCACACTCTCATCGCAGGGAGGGCGCTCATACCGCTGCTGAAACTGCCGCTGCCGCACGCTCAGAGCGATCAACTCTTCGGTCACCGGGAACGACCGCAGCTCGTTGGGCGGTACCACAAATCCTGCCAGCGGCCGCTCGATGGCCAGGTGTTCCTCGTTGCGGATCCACAGCCGGTAGCCCGAGAGCCGGAACGAGCGCTCGCCGTCGTTCCACACGTCCACGAGAATCTGCGGCCAGTACACCGTGGCGTAATAGTGCTCGCCGTTTTCGGGCCGATCGTGCCGATAGGTGATCGAGAGCGGATGCGCCGCGAGCCGGTCGTTGGACTCTGCCCGGATGCCCATCCAGAAGCGTGGCTGCACCGTGAGCCGCGCCTCCCACTGCTCGCGCTGCAGGGCAATGGCAGCCTCCGCCGCCGCCAGCGATCGCCGCGAAACATGCAGGTAGGTGAGCGTCACCGCGGCCGTAATCACCGACGCAAAAAAGCTCAGCAGCGCGCCCAGCGCCATCGCAAACGTGTCACCGCGCAGATGCCATTCCCGCAGAAAAAGCAGCGTCAGGGCCACGCAGAGCAGGGCGAGAGCCACCAGCGCAATCAGAAAGCGCAGCCGTAGCTGCGTAATGATCATTCGCGCCAGGGTCCTGTGTCGAGTCATACCCGGCTTCGCCTTCCTTGCCTTCTTACCTCATCGCGCCATGTACGCGAGCACCACGACCGCCAGCAGGCCCGTAAAGTGCGCGATCAGCCCGATGATGAACGCCCGCAGATGCTTATCGGCACGAAACGTCAGCGTCATGAGCGCGCCGTAAAACGGGTACTGCAGGTAGATGATCCACTGCGACAGCCCATCGAGCCATTCCGCAGGCAGATGCAGAGCAGGGCTGCGTGCCACCTCGACCCACGGATACACCAGGGCGAACGCCTTCGGCCCCTCGAGCGCGAGAATGTCCGCTGCGTGTACGGCAAAGGGCGTGATCGCGAGACAAACCGCCAGCGGCCAGAACCGGACCCATCCTGCGCGGCCCGCGGATTTTCCCGCGCTGCGTTTCCTGCGCGGCTTCGCCCCAGCGGCGCTCCGCGGCTTCACGGCTGTACTCGACGGCATACGTTGAGAATACCGCTGCGTGATGAGGACAAACCGCTGTGTCTGCGACGAGGCATCACCGAAGTTATGGGCGCACAGCGGCCAGCAGCCAGCAGATGGTAGCCACCAGGCACTCTGTTCCAACGCCGCTGCTGGCCAGCCGCCGGCCGTTAACTGCAATCCGCTAGGTTTGTAGTATTCCGGGATTGAATTTCGGCACATCGGGATTGAGCGCGGCCGCCTCAAGCGCCAGCAGCAGAGCATCGCGCGTTTTCGCCGGATCGATGATCGCATCCACCCACAGCCGCGCCGCGGCGTACCGGCAGTCGGTCTGCGCGTCGTAGGTGGCTTTGGTCGAGGCCAGCAGCTCCTGTTTCTCCTCATCGCTCAGCTTGCGCCCGTCGCGCTCCAGTTGCCGGATGCGGATCTCCACCAGCGTATTCGCCGCCGAGTCGCCGCTCATCACGGCGTAGCGCGCCGTCGGCCACGCAAAGATAAACCGCGGATCGTACGCCTTGCCGCACATCGCATAATTGCCCGCGCCGAACGATCCGCCCAGGATCACCGAGATCTTCGGCACTACCGAATTCGACACCGCCGTCACCATCTTCGCGCCCGAGCGGATGATCCCGCTCCACTCCGCGTCGCGCCCGACCATAAAGCCGTTCACATCGTGCAGGAAGATCAGCGGCACCAGATTCTGATTGCAGTCCATGATGAACCGCGCAGCCTTGTCCGCGCTCTCCGCGTAGATCACGCCGCCAAACTCCACGCGCTTCTCCCCCGAGTGGCTGGTCTGCGGCTGCGGCACCTTCTGGTTAGCGACGATGCCCACCGCGTAGCCCCCGATCCGCGCGTAGCCGCACACGAGAGTCCGCCCATACGACGGCCGATACTCGTCGAACTCGCTGCGGTCGGCAAGGCGCGCGATCACCTCGCGCACGTCGTAGCTGTTCGCCGCCGCGCGCGCCGGATCCGAATCGAGCAGGGAATAGAGATCCGCCGCCGCATACTTCGGCGCATCTTTCTCCGGGTGAAACGCCGCCCGATCGAATGCCGCCTGCGGCGTGTGCCCCCAGCGGCTGACCAGCGAGCGCAGCCGTGCAATGCAGAGATGATCGTTCGGCTCCTTGAAATCCACGGTGCCCGAAATCTCCGCGTGCATCGTCGCGCCGCCCAGCTCTTCCGCCGAATACTTCTGCCCGATGGCCGCCTGCACCAGCGCCGGCCCCGCGAGAAACAGCCCGCTGCCCTCGGTCATCAGCACCTGATCCGTCATCACCGGCAGATACGCCCCGCCGGCGACACACATCCCCATGATGGCCGTGATCTGCGGAATCCCCTGCGCCGACATCACCGCGTTGTTGCGGAAGATGCGGCCGAAGTCATCCTGATCGGGGAAGACATCTTCCTGCAGCGGCAGAAAAATTCCCGCCGAGTCCACGAGGTAGAGCGTGGGCACGCGGTTCTGCATCGCGATGTGCTGCGCCCGCAGAACTTTCTTCGCGGTCATGGGGAAGAATGCTCCGGCCTTCACCGTCGCGTCGTTGGCGACGATCATGCACAGCCGCCCGCACACGCGGCCAAGGCCAGCCACCACTCCTGCCGCCGGCGCGCCACCCCATTCCTCATACATGCCGAAGGCGGCAAAAAGGCTCAGCTCGAAAAGCTCGGTGTCGGGATCGAGCAGCAGCGCCACTCGTTCCCGCGCGGTCAGCCGCTTCTTGCCATGCTGTGCGTCGATGGCTTTTGCGCCGCCGCCCTGGCGCAATTCGGATTCCTGGCCGCGGAGCGCTGCCAGCAGTGCCGTCATCCCCTGGATGTTGCGCGCCGCGCGCGGAGCGTTCAGGTCCAGCTTCGATGGCAGCTGATTCTTCAGCGGAGAGAGTTCCGGTTTTGAAGCTTCACTCATGGGGAAATTCTGCTGGCAAAACTCGTTAGCATACCATGTTGTCGCGAGCCCTGCGCCTGGGGCCTATCGCTTCAGGATTTTCGCCAGAAGCCTCTGGTTTACAGGCTCTTGCTTACCGCCCCTCGCCTGCGGTCCCTCGCTGAAGGTCTTTCGCTTAAGTTCCTGGCTGACAGTCTCTCGCTCGCAGTTTCCCGCGGTGTCGCGCTCTTTTCTGTGGCCAATATGTTACAAAGACGCTATCGTATTCGACGTAACCCGCCGATTCAGCCAGTCCATCGAACCGCCTTGAGACCTGACCCGTGTTGAGCTGGAGCACTTTGCCGGATCTGGGCGCCGTCGCGCTGCTGACCTGCGCCTTTGGGTCGGTTGCGCGCCGCGGCCAAACCACCCTTTCGAGCCTCTGGCTCACCGGCTGGATCATGATCGCGCTGCACTTCGCGGCGCTCATTTTCGTTTCTGCTCCCGGCGTGTGGGGAACCATCGCATCCATCATTGCGTACGACGCTCTGGCCTGGGGCGGGCTCCTCTTCATGTGGGCCTGCGTCCCCTACCGCAACCGCACCTCGAGCCGCGGCATACTGGCCACCCTCCTTGCCGTGAACTCGCTGTACATCGGGCTTATTTCCACCGCCCCGCATCCGGCATGGATGATGATCGCCGCGGCCTCGCTCTTTGCCGTGTTGCCGCTTTGTCTTGCCGCGGCTTCGCTGCGCCGCCACGGATTCAAACATCCCCTGCGCTGGGCTCTCCTTTTGGTGCAGTGCGCGCTCACCGCTTTCCTGCTCTCGGTGCAGATGCGCGGCGATAACGGCATCGATCTTGCTTTCAACGCGGTCTTTTTCACCGTTTACCTCAGCTGCGTCATTCACTTCTGGTTTGCCTACCGGCGGAACACCGCCGGCGCGTTCGTCACGCTCGCCGGATTCCTTGCCTGGGCTTTGGTCTTCGTCATCGCACCCGCTCTGGCGCGGCTGTACCCTGCGCTCCATGTCGACAGCGAAGTGTGGAACCTGCCCAAGTACGTCGTCGCGGTCGGCATGATCTTGCTGCTGCTGGAAGATCAGATCGAGCACAACAAGTTTCTGGCGCTCCACGACGATCTCACCGGCCTGCCCAATCGCCGCCTCTTTCAGGACCGCCTCGCCAACGCCATCGAGCGCGCCCGCCGCGGCGGCTCGCGCGCCGCGCTGCTGCTCATCGATCTCGACCACTTCAAGGACGTGAACGATACCGTGGGCCATCACGTCGGCGATTTGCTGCTGAAGCGCGTGAGCGAGATTTTCCTCGGCCGCATGCGCCGATCTGACACCGTAGCCCGCACCGGCGGCGACGAGTTCTCTGTCATCCTCGAAGACCCGATCAGCCGCGACGACGCCGTGCGCGTCGGGCGGATGCTCACCGGCTTGCTCCAGCAGCCGCAGGAGCTTGCCGGCCATACTATCTCCATCGGAGCCAGCGTCGGCATCGGCGTCTTTCCCGAAGATGCGACCGATCCGGAAGGCCTCTGCATCGCCGCCGATCTCGAAATGTACGCCGATAAATACGGCGCCAGAGGCGGAGACGGCGGCAGCTCCCGCAAGTCCGGCCCACGCTGGCATCGCATGGAATCCACGCAGGGCTGACCCTCGCTGCCCTGTTTGCCAATCCTCCCTCCGCCCCGTTAGGGTATAGAGTTTTCGCGCATCCCCTTTTTGGCGCGCGCGTACCAAAAGCCCAGGAGAGACTATGCCCGAGTTGCAGTATCAGTCCGGATTCGGAAACGAATTTGCCACCGAGGCTGTTGCGGGAGCCTTGCCCTACGGCCAGAATGCCCCGCAGAAATCCGCGCTGGGCCTCTACACCGAGCAGCTCAGCGGAACCGCCTTCACCGCGCCGCGCTCGACCAACCGGCGCACCTGGACCTACCGCATTCGCCCATCGGTGACGCACAAGCCGTTTTCCGAGATCGGCTCCGGTCTCCTGCGCAGCGGCCCCTTCAACGAACTGCCCACGCCGCCCAACCAGATGCGCTGGAACCCCGTCCCCATGCCCGACCAAAAAACCGACTTCGTCGCGGGCATCGTCACCCTTGGCGGCAGCGGCGACCCCGCCCTGCAGATCGGCGTCGGCGTGCACGTCTTCGCAGCCAACGCATCCATGAAGGGCCGCTATTTCTACAACGCCGACGGCGAGATGCTGATCGTTCCGCAGCAGGGAACCCTCCGCATTCACACCGAACTCGGGATCCTGGCGGTCGCGCCTGGCGAGATTTGCCTTATTCCGCGCGGCATCAAGATCCGCGTCGACCTTGGAGGCCCGTCCCGCGGATACATCTGCGAGAACTACGGCTTGCCCTTCCGCCTGCCCGACCTCGGGCCCATCGGCGCCAACGGCCTTGCGAATCCACGCGACTTTCTCGCCCCCGTCGCCGCCTACGAAGACCTCGACGGCGACTACCGCATTGTCGGCAAGTTTCTCGGCCGCCTCTGGGAAGCTGAAATCGATCACTCCCCGCTCGACGTGGTCGCGTGGCACGGCAATTACGCACCCTGCAAGTACGACCTGGCGCGCTACAACTGCATCAACTCAGTCAGCTTCGACCACCCTGACCCGTCGATCTACTCCGTGCTCACCTCACCCACCGCCATTGCCGGCACCGCCAACGTCGACTTCGTCATCTTCCCTCCGCGCTGGCTCGTCGCCGAGCACACCTTCCGCCCGCCCTGGTTCCACCGCAATATGATGAATGAGTTCATGGGGCTGGTCTTCGGTGAGTATGACGCCAAGGCTGAAGGCTTCCTGCCCGGCGGCGCCAGCCTGCACAACTGCATGTCGGGTCACGGCCCCGATGCCGAAACCTGGGAGAAAGCCAGTGCCGCGAATCTGAAGCCGGTGAAGCTTGAGAACACGCTGGCGTTTATGTTCGAAACCGGCCTGCCCGTCCGTCCCACCCGCTACGCGCTCGAAACGAAGATCCTGCAACACGAGTACTTCGAGTGCTGGCAAGGGTTAAAGAAGCACTTTAAGGATCCAAAGAAAAAGGCTGCGAAGAAATGAGGATGACCGAGGCCCTGCTGTCTCAGCTCATCGACTATGCAGGCCTGTTTCCGCCCGCGTCCCTCGAGATGGAGCCGGCTGTTCGCAATTACCAGCAGTACCTCGCCGGCCCGTTTTCGTGGATTCTCGGCAGCTTCATCGTGCCCGCGTCCCGCCTCTCGGAATTTTCCCAGGTCTTCCAGGCGGTTTGCTGCGATGAGCAGGAGAATCCCTGGACCTTGAGCATGGTTTGCGCAGCCGATGACCTGCCCGTCGACTTGCAGGCCATCAAGGATTTCCCCCAGGGCGCCGCGTTCCTCTCGACGTTCGAGTTCAAGGCGACCGACCTGCGCTCCACACGCTCCGTGCTGGCGGCATTGCCCCGCGGCCCCGTCCGTTACGTCGAACTTCCACCGGACCGCGAACCGCTCCGTAAATTCCTCCCGCTGCTCGCATCCGCACCGGCGCGCGCCAAGCTGCGTACCGGCGGCCTCACGCCGTCCGCGATTCCTCCGTCCCAGACCGTCGCTCGCTTCCTCAACGATTGCGCGCTTGAGCGCGTCCCTTTCAAAGCCACTGCGGGACTGCACCATCCCGTGCGCAGCGAGCATGCGCTGACTTATCAGATGGGTGGCCCGGAAGCTAAAATGCATGGCTTCCTGAACGTGTTTCTGGCTGCGGCGCTGGCCTGGTATGGCGCGACCGAGGATATCCTGCTCGCCACGCTCAATGAGGAGGACCCGGAAGCCTTTCGCCTCGAAGATGACAGCATCGCGTGGCGCGAACACCGCATGAGTTCGAACCAGATTGAGCGCGTGCGCAAGGAATTTGCCATCAGCTTCGGCTCCTGCTCGTTCACCGAGCCGATCGACGACCTGAAAAACCTCGAATGGATCTAGAACGAAGAACCCGATGACGATGAATGCGATGCGCTCCTGGGTCGAGTCCGCGAACGATCCCGAGACCGATTTCCCGGTCGAGAACCTGCCGTTTGGGGTCTTCAAGCCTGCCGACGACCCCGTTCGCGAGGACCTCTCGCCCGCGATGCGCGCCCTCAACAGCCTCAATCGCGTCTGCCTCGCCATCGGCGACCAGATCCTCGACCTCTATGGCTGCTATCGCGCCGGCCTTCTGAACAAGCTCCACGTCCCCATCGGATGGGTCAACGGATCGGACCAGTTCGGAATCCTGGAGGCCCGCGCGGTTCGTCGGCGAGCCGCCGAGCTCCTCACCGATCCCGCCCACCGCGCTAAAGTCGAGCCGTTTCTCATCCCTCAGCAATCGGCCCGGCTGCTGCCCCCATTCCGCATCGGCGACTACACCGACTTCTACGCCTCCATCCACCATGCGACGAATGTCGGACGTCTCTTCCGCCCCGATAACCCCCTGCTCCCGAACTATAAGTGGATACCCATCGGCTACCACGGCCGCGCTTCGTCCATCGTCGTCAGCGGCACGGATGTACGGCGGCCCTGGGGCCAGACCAAAGCTGCGGACTCTTCAGAGCCAGCTTTCACTCCCAGCCGTATGTTGGACTATGAATTGGAGATGGGGTTCTTTATGGGGGCGGGGAATCACCTTGGCTCGACCATCCCGATCGATCAGGCGCGCGACTATATCTTCGGCCTTTGCCTGGTGAACGACTGGTCGGCCCGCGATATCCAGTCCTGGGAATACCAGCCGCTCGGCCCCTTCCTGGCCAAGAGCTTTGCGACAACGACCTCGCCCTGGGTGGTTACCCTGGACGCGCTCGAACCCTTCCGCGTTCCCGTCGCCGAGCGCCCCGAAGGCGATCCCAAGCCGCTCCCGTACCTCTTTTCCGAGGCCGATCAGCAGCGCGGGGCGTTTGATATTCAACTCGAAGTCTCGCTTGTAACTGCAAGATTGCGCGAGGCTAAGGAGAGTCCGTTCCGTGTGAGCCGGGCCAACCTGCGGGATCTCTATTGGACGCCGGCCCAGATGCTCGCCCATCACGCCAGCAACGGCTGCAATCTGCGGGCGGGCGACCTCCTCGCCAGCGGAACCGTCTCCGGCCCGACGCCCGAATCCGTCGGCTGCCTGCTCGAGCGTACCCGCCGCGGCGCCGAACCCCTCCACCTGCCCAACGGTGAGCGGCGCAAGTTCCTTGA
>DATJTG010000012.1:0-7623 GCA_035503555.1 Acidobacteriaceae bacterium
ATGGCACGACGCTCTACGCCTGGTGGGCAGTGGTATCGGTGCTCTACCTCATCGCGTCGGATTTCTTTCAGGTCGCGCGGGTCGTGGCCTTTGTGGAGTTGTGGGGACTGGCCCTCCAGGCGGACGCGCCTTCGGCGCGCCGGGATTAATCGCCGCCGTCCGCTGCCCTTGCGCTGCTTTCCACTGCCTTCCTCACATCTTCATGCCCGGCATGGCCGAGTGATCCATGTTGTCGTGGCCGTGATCGTCGTCGACCGACCAAATCTTCGCCGGGTCGGTTTCGTACGGATAGACATGAACCATCCATCCAAGCACGTGAGGAATGAAGACCCCGCCGGCCGCGTCGCACGCGTCCCTGGTGTTGATCGATCCCATCAGCCCGAACTTCGCGTTGGGTCCGAAGTATTCCGCCCAGTGACCGAACGGCGCTTTGCAGAAGTTCACATGCTGGTGCCAGCGCGCGATGCTCAACGGGATGCGCTCGTTGATTTCGTCCTCGCTTGCCGTTACCCGGTCGGTGTACATGACGCCCACGAGCGTGTAGCCGCCGTCGGGATTCTTCGTATAGAGCAGGGACGTGGGCTTCAGGGGATCGAACTTCCAGTTCGCCTCGCGCCCATTGGCGTAATTCGAGAAGTGATACTGCGGCTGCTTCACGTTGGGCAGAAAGATGCGATATCCGTCCGCCAGCGCCTTGCGATAATCGCGGTACGGCTCCATGGCCTGCTTCGCATCGGCCACGATGGCATCAGCTTTCGCCTGATCGCCGGGCTGTACAGGCCGCAGGGTGGTCATGTACATGTGGGCCATCATGCCACCCATGCTGCCTGAATCCGAGGCCGCATGCGGCACGGCGCGCAGCGGCGAAGTAACCGCCAGAAACGCCGCAGTGAAGACCAGGAACAGAAACCAGCGGAAGGAACGCGGAGACATAGGACCCCCTTGCACGTCCGGTACGTCGCGATGCGGGCCGCGGTTCCGTGCTGGGCACGCCGAGCTCGCAATCTGACGATGCAAACCCCAGTTCGGCCCGCCAGTTGCGGCCATCTGCTACAGCCGCGCGTACAGCCGCCCCTGCCGCAGCTCCGGCGCAATCTCTGCCGAGCGGATGATTTTCGTCACCCGCTGGTGCCACAGCCTGTCGCGCCACATGCCCACAAACTGCGGCTCGCAGAAATTGCTGCTTGCTATGGCGAGCCAACGCCCTGTCGATGCGGCGTGCTGCGCGCCCAGCACGCACAGTTCCTGTACCCAGTCCCACTGGAGCAGGGGCCAGTCTTTGTAATCGACCACGCCCCAGCACTCGGTGGTGATGAGCGGCATTTTGATCTTCTGCGACACGGCCGCGAAGGCATCGATGCCGTCCACCAGGCCCTTCTGCCAATAGTCGGCGCGGGCGCGATACGCGCTCTCGGCTTTGAGGCTCATGTTCGTGTAGCCCTCCGGTTCGAAGCGCTCGTAGGCGTAGCCGCACTCTTTGTAGAACTCGCCGCCGTACTGCTGGGCCATCCAGATGTGCGGATCGAGCAGGTCGAAGAAACTCAGATCGTGCTGCTCGAAGGCCGCCATGCTGCCGCTCGCGACGGAGAAGAACAGCGGGATGTCGGGATACTGCTCGCGCACCAGCGCGACGGCCTTCGGCATCCACGCGAGCGACGCAGGCTGATCCCACTGCCCGTAGCTCAGCGGCTTCATAAACGGAGCCCAGTCTTCGCCCGGCCACTCGTTGCAAAGGTCGGTGTAGAGAATCGTATCCAGCAGCCCCGCCTGGCGGATGAGATCGAGCGTCTTCACCCAGTTTTCGGCCATGATTGTGGGGCTCGTGATCTTCATCCTCGTGTCGGCATCATCCCTGCGATACCAGGTGGAGAGCCCCACCATCACGCCGCGCTGCCTGCACTTGCCGATGAATTCAAAGAGCGCGGGCAGCAGCACGATGCGGTTCACGTCGGGAGAGCCCCAGTCCTGGGTATTCCACTCCGGCCACAGAGTCCACTCCTTGTGCGGATCGACGCCGAGCAGATGCGGAAACGGGTCGATGCGAACCGCGTTGTAGCCACGCTCACACAGCTCGTCGAGCGCGCGGTCCCAGTCCTCGAAGCCGGCGCCGGGCCAGCGCCGCTCGATCCACGAGAACTCCCACATGGTGATGGCGCGAGGGTGTTTCGGGCCGCCGGCCGGCGATGCGTTCCGATGCTTCTGCGCCGGCTCTGCGTCCGGCGTCGCTCCGCTCGCTGCCGACAATGTGCTCGCGACCGCAGCCGATGCTACTCCACTCAGGAATTTCCTGCGATTCATATCTGTGCTCTCTCGACGTGCGCCTCAAGTCTAAGGTCGTTTTTCGCTATCTGCTACCGGCTACTCGCTCACGGCCGATTCTTTACACCCCAACCAACCTCTGCCAAACTAATCTGTGACCAGCCCCACTGCCACCGCTTCTGCCACTCGCTCGATCGTCATCCTCGACTTCGGCTCGCAGTACACGCAGCTCATCGCCCGCCGCATCCGCGAGCAGAACGTCTTCTCCGCTGTCCTCCCCTGCACCGCCGGGCTCGACGAGATCCGCGCGCAGAATCCTATCGGCATCGTGCTCTCCGGCGGACCCTGCTCGGTCTACGACTCGGACGCGCCGCCCGCTGATCCGGCGGTTCTCGGGCTTGGCCTGCCGGTGCTGGGCATTTGCTACGGGCTGCAGTTCATTACGCATCACCTCGGCGGCAAGGTGCGCTCGGCCGCGAAGCGGGAATACGGTCATGCCGAAGTGGAGTTGGTGGACGGGGCCAATCCGCTGTTTGAGAGCCTGCCCGCCTCGCTGCACGTCTGGATGTCGCACGGCGACGAAGCGCTGGAGCTGCCGGCCGGATTCCATCTCACCGCAAAGACGTCGAACGCCGTCGCCGGCATCGCGAACCCGGAGAAGCGCATCTGGGCGGTGCAGTTTCACCCTGAAGTCCACCACACGAAGCAGGGCACCGAGCTGCTGCGGAACTTCCTCTTCAATATCTGCGGCGCCCAACCGGACTGGACCCCAGAGCACTTCATCCAGTCCACCGTCGCCGCCATTCGGGCCAAAGTCGGCGATGGCCAGGCCATTTGCGCGCTTTCCGGCGGCGTCGACTCCTCCGTCGCCGCCGTCCTCGTCCACAAGGCCATCGGAGACCGCCTCACGTGCGTGTTTGTGAACAACGGCGTGCTGCGCAAGAACGAGTTCCAGAAAGTGCAGCAGAATCTGCGCGACAAGCTCGGCCTCAAGCTGGTCGCCGCCGACGCGTCCCGGCGCTTTCTCTCGCGCCTCGCCGGCATCACCGATCCCGAAGCCAAGCGCAAGATCATCGGCAAGGAATTCATCGCCGTCTTCGACGACGAGGCTGTCAAAATCAGGCAGGAAACCGGGGGCGTCGACTTCCTCGTCCAGGGCACGCTGTATCCCGACGTGATCGAGTCCTCTTCCGTCAAGGGCCCGTCGCAGACCATCAAGAGCCACCACAATGTCGGCGGCCTGCCCGAAGACATGGAGCTGAAGCTCATCGAGCCGTTGCGCGACCTCTTCAAGGACGAGGTGCGACGCATCGGCCGTGACCTCGGCATGCCCGACGACATCCTGCAGCGCCAGCCGTTCCCTGGACCGGGACTCGCCGTGCGCATCCTCGGCGAAGTGACAGCGGAGCGCGTCGCGCTGCTTCAGGAAGCGGACGACATCGTCGTGACCGAAATCAAAAACGCCGGGCTCTACCAGCAGATCTGGCAGTCGTTCGCGGTGCTGCTGCCGGTGAAGAGCGTGGGCGTGATGGGCGACCAGCGCACCTACGCCTACACCTGCGCCGTCCGCGCGGTGCACTCCGAGGACGGCATGACCGCCGACTGGGTTCCACTCCCGTACGGTGTGCTGAAGACCATCTCCTCCCGCATCGTGAACGAAGTCCGCGGCATCAACCGTGTCGTCTACGACATCACGTCCAAGCCGCCCGGCACCATCGAGTGGGAGTAGCTGGCCGCTCCGGGCGGACCGCCTTCGGCGGGACTCGCCGTCCAGGCACACGCGATCCCCCAAACAACGTTCGGGTCCCGGAGGGCCGGCGCTGAACGCCTTTGCTCTTCTATCAGGCCACGAATTCGCTTGTGCCGTAACGCGACTGGCAAGGAACCGCGATTCGCCTCTCCCGCACCGCAGGCGCCGTCGCCTGGACGGCCAGTCCTGATATTCTTCCTCCTTCAGTTCCCCACACCTCACGCACGAGGCTTTCCGCCTATGAAGCTGCACCGCTCCCTGCTGCTTGCCCTCGCTTTCAGCCTTCCCGCGTTCGCGCAAACCACGCCGCCGGCCGGCACGCCCTCCACCGGCATGGCCGCCATCGGAACCTGGTACGCGCGCGATTCGCAGCAGCCGGTGGATCAGGCGTACACCGCGAAGATCAAGCAGTACACGACGGAGCCGTACTTTAACTCGCCGCTCACGGATTACCTGCCCGCGTCGAAGACCGTCCCCACACCCGACAAGGTCTTCGGCGATGTCTCCGGCGCGCCCAACATCCTGCCCTACGCCGAAGACGTCTACAAATACTTCCGGATGCTCGCCGCCGCGTCACCGCGCGTGAAGGTCTACACCATCGGCCACACCGAAGAAGGCCGCGAGATGATCGCGGTGGCGATCGCCGACGAATCGCTGCTGGCGCAGCAGAAGGAAAACGACGCGCGCCTGGCGAAGCTGGGCGATCCGCGCACCATCAACATGGACGACAAAGTCGCCGCGGGCCTGGTGAAGCAATCGTTCCCGGTTTACTACATCACCGGGACGATCCACTCGCCGGAGACCGGCGCGCCGACCGCGCTGTCGGAACTCGCCTATCGCCTCGCCGTGGACGACTCGCCGTACATCAGGTACATCCGCTCGCACATGATCGTGCTCATCACGCCGGTGGTGGAGGTCGACGGCCGCGACCGCATGTGTGACATCTACAACTGGCATCGCGCGCACCTGGGCGAGAATTATCCGCACCTCATCTACTGGGGTCACTACGTCGCGCACGACAACAATCGCGACGCCATGGGCATGACGCTCGACCTCACACGCAACGTGCTCAATACTTATCTCGACTGGCACGCGCAGGTGCTGCACGATCTTCATGAATCCGTCCCGTTTCTCTACGACAACACGGTCGGCGACGGCCCCTACAACGCGTGGATCGATCCGCTGCTCAACGGCGAGTGGGCGGAACTGGGCTGGAATAACGTTTCGCAGATGACGGCGTTCGGCATGCCCGGCGTCTTCACGCACGGCGATTTCGACACGTGGAGCCCCGGCTACCTCATGTTCCTCGCCGCCATGCACAACGGCATCAGCCGCCTGTACGAAACCTTCGGCAACGGCGGCGCCGACACGGAGAAGCGCATCCTCCAGCCCGACGAATATGAGCGCACCTGGTACAAGTCGAATCCGCCGCTGCCGGTCGTGGAGTGGTCGCAGCGCAACAACAACAACTACGAAGAGACCGCACTGCTTTCGACGATTTCGTACTTCTCGCAGAACACCCAGCACTTCCTTGAGGACTACTACCTCAAGTCGAAGCGCTCCATCGAGAAGCCGGAAGCGGCTGGACCCGCAGCCTACGTCATTCCCGACGAGCATCAGTCCGCGAGCCGGCGCGCCGAGCTGCTGCGCGTGCTGACCTTGCAGCATGTGGAGATCAGCCGGCTGTCGGCGCCTGCGACCGTGACGCTGCCTGCGGAGAAGAGAGCGGGCGATGCAAAATCGGAGGATAAGACCGCCGCGTCCACCTCGCGCACGTTTCCCGCCGGCAGCTACGTCATCCGCATGGATCAGCCCTACTCGCGCATCGCCGATGCCCTGCTCGATCGCCAGTACTGGTCGCCTGAAGATCCGCAGAAACATCCCTACGACGACACTGGCTGGTCGTTCCCCGATCTCTTCAACGTGCCCACAGTGCGCGTGACCGATGCGTCGATCCTGAAAGCACAGATGGATCGCGTCGCCGATCCCGGCGCGCCCTCCGGCTCCGTGAGCGGATCGGGCAACGTCGTCGCCGTCAACAACGCTGGAGAAATTACCCTCCTCGGCCTGCGCTACGCACTCAAGGACGCGAAGGTTTCCGTGGCCGATGCAGCGTTTGACGCGGGGGGGCATCATTTTGGCGCGGGATCGCTGATTATTCAGAATGCCTCGGCAGATGCGCTGGCGTCGGCGGTGAAAGATGCCGACGTGGCAGCCGTCGCCCTGGGCTCTGCGCCGGATGTCGCCATGCACGATGCGCCGCTACCGCGCATCGCGATGATGCACACCTGGCTCGACACGCAGCTCGAGGGCTGGTGGCGCGAGGCCTTCGACAAGCTGCATATCCCTTACGACTACATCAACACACAGACCGCGGCGCAGGATGCCGATTTGCGCGCGAAGTACGACGTGATCGTTTTCGCGCCCATGGAGCGCGCCCGTCCCGAGCAGATCATCGACGGCGCCCCGATGTACGGCAACGCGCTGCCGTGGCAGAAGACAGACCTTACGCCGAACCTGGGCCGCAACGACTCGACCCCAGACATGCGCCCCGGCCTCGGCCTCGACGGCCTCCAGCACCTGAAGGATTTCGTCGCGAAGGGTGGCCTGCTCATCACCTCTGAATCGACCTCGGAGTTCGCCATCGCCGAAGGTATGGCGCCGGGCGTCTTCGTCAACCGCGGCGAGAAGGTGAACGTCGTGGGCAGCGTTCTCGGCGCGCAGTTCGTCGACGCAAAGAGTCCGGTGGCCGCGGGCTTTGGCGATTCGCTCGCCGTCTACAGCGCCAGCGGGCTCGCGTTTACCATCAGCAATACCGTCTCCCCAGGACGCGGCACGACCGCGAAGGAATATCAGCGGCCCACGGGTCGCGGGGGACCGGACGAAGCGGACATCCCGGAAGGCCGTAGCTACGTCGCGCCGGAGCCTCTGCCCTCGCCCAAGCCGTGGGAAGCGACGCCGCTCAATGAAGAGCAGACGCGCAACAATCCCTACGTCATCCCTGCGCAGGATCGGCCTGATGTGATCCTGCGGTTTACCTCGTCGAAGGGACTGCTGCTTTCCGGATTGCTGGAGGGCGGGAACTCAATCGAAGAGAAGCCCATCGTCGTCGATGCGCACTACGGCACCGGCAACGTGCTGCTCTTCGCCAACAATCCCATTTATCGCGGCGAGACGATCGGCAGTTACCCTCTGGTCTTCAACGCGATCATGAACTGGGATCACCTCAACCGCCCCGCGTCGAATTAGGAAGTTGTGGGTACCCACCCTTGTCGTTCGTGCACTTCGAACGAGAGGGTGGGTGCGCGCCCTGAAACCTGTACCCTGTAACCTGTCATGGCTCCTCTCGGCCTCATTGCCGGCAACGGACGCTTTCCGTTTCTCCTCCTCGACGCGGCGCGCGCGCATGGCGTGCCGGTGGTGGTGGCGGCGATCAAGGAGGAGACCGATCCCGAGATGAACGCACGCGCCGCCGCCGACCCCGCCATCCGCGTCCACTGGCTCTCGCTCGGAGAGCTGTCGCGCCTGATCGATATGTTCCACAAAGAAGACGTCACCCAGGCAGTCATGGCCGGCCAGGTGAAGCACAAGCAGATTTTCTCGAGCATCCGGCC
>DATJTG010000013.1:0-13357 GCA_035503555.1 Acidobacteriaceae bacterium
GTTCACGACGTCTTCGCGGAAGTCGACGCTGGCGACCCACAGACGTACGATCTCCGCGCCGAGCCGGTTGGCGATATCCACCGGATCGACGCCGTTGCCCAGCGACTTCGACATCGCGCGCCCCTGCTCGTCGAGCGTCCAGCCCGCCGTGCCCACCATGGTGAAGGGTGCGGCGTGCTTCTCGCCCACGCCGACCGAAGTCAGCAGCGAAGTGTGGAACCATCCCCGATACTGATCGCCGCCCTCAAAGTAAAGCTGCGCCGGAGGCGGAAGATCCGGCTCAGCCTCGAGCACCGAGTGCCACGACGAGCCGGAGTCGAACCACACGTCCAGGATGTCGGTCTCGCGCCGGAATTCCAGGCCTCCGCACGTTTCGCAATGCGCGCCGTGCGGCAGCAGCGCGTCCGCCGTGGCCGTGTGCCACACTTCCGCGCCTTCGCTCTCGAAAAGCGAGAGAATGCGCTGGTTGAGCACGCAGTCGTTGAGCGGAGCGTTGCAGGCGCGGCACAGGAACACTGCAATCGGCACCCCCCAAACCCTCTGCCGCGAGATGCACCAGTCCGGGCGCGTCGCGATCATGTTCGCGATGCGCTCTTCGCCCCACGCCGGATCCCACCGCACCGAGTTTTTGATCTCATCGAGAGCGCGCTGCCGGAACTTCACCGGCGTGCCGTCGTCGAGCGTCATCTCGTGGTCGATGTTGATGAACCACTGCTCCGTCGCGCGGAAGATCACCGGCTTGTGGCACCGCCAGCAGTGCGGATACGAGTGGAAAATGTCGGACCGGCCCATCAGCGCGCCGCGCGCGGCCACCAGATCGATGATCGGCTGGTTCGCCTGGAAGACGGTCTTGCCGTCGTACTCGGGCAGTCCGTCGCGCAATCGTCCCGCGTTGTCGACATGGCAGCTCTGGTCGAGCCCGTAGCGCGTGCCGGTGTTGAAGTCGTCGGCGCCATGAGCCGGAGCGGTGTGCACCGCACCCGTGCCCTGATCGGCCGTGACGTAGTCAGCGAGCACGCCAAGAATCGACCGCTCCAGAAACGGATGCTGGAACGTCGTTCTTTCGAGCACTCCGCCCTTGAATTCCGCAATCGCGCGAGCGCTTTCGAGATTGCAGGCTTCCTTCACCGCAGAAGCCAGCGATTTCGCAACGATATAGACATTGCCGTCGCTGTTCTGGAGCGCGACGTAATCAAATTCCGGATGAAACGCCACCGCCAGCGAGGCAGGCAGCGTCCACGGCGTCGTGGTCCAGATGATCGTGAAAACCTTTTTCCCCGCCAGCGCCGCATCGATGGCCCCCGGATCGCTGGTCATCGCGTAGCGCACATAAATGCTGGGGCTCGAGTGCTGCTCGTACTCAATCTCGGCGTCGGCCAGCGCCGTGCGGTCGTGGATGCACCAATACACCGGCTTCAGCCCGCGATAGACAAAACCCCGCTCGAAGAAGCGGTAGAACAGCTCGAGGGTGCGCGCCTCATACTCGCGCGACATCGTGAGGTACGGCCGGTCCCAGCGGCCGAAGACGCCCATGCGGACGAACTGTGACGTCTGCAGATCGACGTATTTCTGGGCGTAAGCGCGGCAATGGTTCAGGAATTCCGCAGCCGGCATGTCGAGTTTCTTCCGGCCCAGTTGCTCGTCCACCTTGATCTCGATCGGAAGGCCGTGGCAGTCGAAGCCCGGGATGTAGGGCGAGTCGAAGCCCGCCATCGTCTTCGCCTTGACGATGAAATCCTTGAGACCTTTGTTGAGAGCATGCCCCAGGTGGATCGGCCCGTTGACGTAGGGCGGCCCATCGTGGAGAACCCAGCGGGGCGCGCCCCGGCGGGCCTCGCGGATCTGGTCGTACAGACGCGATTCCTGCCAGGCCGCAAGGCGAGCCGGCTCATTCTGCGGGAGATTCGCCTTCATCGGGAAGGCTGTCTGCGGCAGTGAGAGGGTGTCTTTGAGGGGCGGGTACTGGCCCGCATTTTTCCCGCCGGTCTGGTCCGGCAGGGGCGGCGCAGAGGACATCGTTTCTCCGTCTGTGAGAAGCTATGTGGATAAAATTTCATTGTATCCGCTTGCCTGACATGACTTCCCACGGCGGCACGCGTCTATTCCTGATAAGGAAACGCGCCCCACCAGGCAAGAGCGAAGCAGGAAAAGCATTTGCAGGAGATTCCAGTCCGGTCGCGCTCCCGGCAGCGAATCGGAAGCTTGCATCGAAGGGCGGGGTCGCTGATAAAGTTCGTTCACGCCCATCCCCAGGGCATCTCAGGAAATGCACCCGGGCCGGAACCCGGGAGAGACAGACAGGGCAGCCGTCGTTGATAATCAGGGGATGCTGGCTTGAGGCCGCCGGCATTGTGGAAGGAAAGCCGATCTTGGCGGATTTTGAATGGAACCCGTGAATACCCACACGCCAGACGAGCAAGGCACGTTTCTCGAGGAAGCCAGTGGTTCCGGCGGGCCCGTACCCGAGCATTCGGGAGCCCTTACGCAAAATCAGCCACAAGCCGCACAGCCCATGAATTCTGAACCCGTATTGCATTTCGCCGGTCTTGACACGGTCGTCGAGGAGCCCATCTGGAAGACCCTCTGGGTCGGCATCCAGGACGCGCTGTTTCCCAAAAAGCTTCCTCCTCTGGTGCTGACCTCCCAGCCGGTCGCCGTCGTCGACCGCATGAAGGTGAAGCGCAGCCCCGCGGCCAGCGCCCTTTCGTTTGTCACACACGCCGTGGTCATCGGCCTCATCGTCCTGTTTGCCATCGAGCAGTGGCATACGCGGATGGTCCAGAAAAAGATGATGCAGACCACGCTGACCAACGTTCCCTTCATCCCCCCATCGCCACTGAAAGACACGATGGGCGGCGGCGGCGGAGGCGGCAATCACGAAACCGTTGAGGCTTCGAAGGGCCACCTGCCCAAGTTCACGAAAGAGCCGCTCGCACCCCCGCAAATCCTCAAGATCGATCATCCGAAGCTGGCCGTTGAGCCCAGCGTGATGATGCCGCAGCCCATCAAGCTGCCCGATGCGGCCAACATGCCGAATATCGGTATTCCGCAGTCGAACCAGCTGGCCTTGGCATCGCAGGGCGGCGGATCGGGCTCCGGCTTTGGATCCGGCTCCGGCGGCGGCATCGGTTCCGGCAACGGCAATGGCGTCGGCCCCGGTGAAGGCGGCGGCTACGGCGGCGGCCTCATGCACCTCGGGGGTGGCGTTTCGGCACCGTCGCTCATCTATGCGCCCGATCCGGAGTTCAGCGACGAGGCGCGCCGCGCCAAGTATCAGGGCGTGTGCATCGTGGGGCTCATCGTCGACGCGCAGGGCAATCCTCAGCAGGCGCACGTGGTGCGGCCGCTGGGCATGGGCCTCGACGAAAAGGCTCTCGAGGCTGTCCGCCAGTACAAGTTCAAGCCCGCGATGTTCAAAGGCAAAGCCGTCCCCGTCGAGATCAACATCGAGGTCAATTTCAGAATTTACTGACCTGGCCACACACCTGAAACTGCGAAGCCGGAGGCGGGAGACATTCCGCTCCGGCTTTTGCTTTTGTGGCGATTGCAGGCGCGGGACAGCGGCCGTTTCCTTTTCCGAAGACTATCCCCGCAGCGCTGCGACCACCGCGTCGTGGAACGCCGGACGCACCTGGCGGATTGCGTCGTTCGTCCGGTCAGGCCAGGTGCGGTTCGTGAGCAGCGCGACCGCGAGGCCCTGGTCGGGATCGATCCAGAGCGATGTGCCTGCGTAGCCCAGATGGCCGATGGAGCGCGGCCCGAAGTGCTGCCCCGAGGACGAAGGCGGTGTCGGCACATCCCATCCCAGCGCGCGCGACTTGCCGTCGGCCGTAGTCTGGCGCGTCGCAAACAGGTTGAGCGTTTTGGAATCAAACACTGGATTGCCCGCTGCCGAACGCCCGGCATCGAGAATGCATTGCGCGAACCGCAGCAGGTCGGGCACATTCGAGAACACCCCCGCATGGCCGGCAACGCCGCCCAGAACCGAAGCGTTTTCGTCCTGCACCTCGCCCTGGATGATGCGGTTTCGGAACCAGGTGTCGCGCTCGGTCGGCGGAATCGCCGCGTGGATTGAAGCCGCCGGCCGGAAACCCGTTGCCGTCAGACCCAGAGGCTCAAAAATCTCGCGAGCGCAGAATGCGTCCAGCGGCTCCCCGGCCAGCACTTCAATCGCTTTCCCCAGCAGCATGAACCCGGGATCGGAATATTCCGTGCGGCTGCCGGGCTGCGCTTCGAGCGGCAACTGCAGGGCCGCGCGCAGCAGCGCTTCCGGCGTCGCGCATGTCTCGAAAAACTTCACGTAGGCCGGTAGTCCCGAGCTGTGCGCGAGCAGCATACGCAGAGTCACCCGGACTTTGCCGCTACCGTGCTCGCTGCCGACAACGAAGCCGGGGAGTATATCGCCCAGCCGCGTATCGAGATCGAGGCGATTGCGGCCGTGCAGGACCATGGCAGCGGCCGTCGTTGCCACGACCTTGGAAACGCTGGCCAGGTCGAAAACGGTTGCCGCTTCCACGGCGCGCGCGGTTTCGTCATCGGTCAAGCGGCCCACGGAATCGAGCAGAAGCACCTGCCCCTGGTGCAGAATGCCGAACGCCGCACCGGGAAAGACGCGTTCACTCACGGCTTTTTCCAGCAATCCGCGCGCGGGCGCGAAGTTCGGCTCGGGGTGGGAGCGGGCGGGCGGCGTTGCGATCGCGATCTCCTCCGTTGGCATGGCACTAGGGTAGCGCGGATCGCCGGGCTGCAATGTATCCGCGGTCACGACCCTCATTTTTCACATCCCAAAATGCGCAGCCCGGCCCTTGCGCCGGAATCTTTCGGCCATATTCCACCGTATCCGTAACCGCCCCCGATCCCCCCGCATCCAACCCCATGAGGAACTGTGCATGAAGAACTCTGAGCATACTGCGAAGCATTCAGGAACCGCTGCCCACGAAGGCAAGCGGGGAGGATTCGATCTCATCACGCCGCGGTGGCGGCAAAGCGCGCGCGAAATTCAGAAGTTCGGCACCGTCATTCGCGACCTGCCCATCGGCCTCGACGAAAGTGCTCGTCGTGAGATTTGCGAGCGGCTCAATTTGCTCCTCGCCGACACGGCATCCCTGCGCGATCTCTACAAGAAGTCCCACTGGCAGGTGGGCGGACCGACTTTTTATCAGCTTCATCTCCTCTTCGATAAGCACTTCGGGGAACAGGTGGAGCTTGTCGACCTGCTCGCGGAGCGCATTCAGATTCTCGGCGGCGTCAGCGTTGCCATGGCCCACGACGTCGCGGAACTTACCCGCCTCGAGCGGCCGCCGAAGGGCCGCGAAGAGGTCCCCGTGCAGATTTCCCGCTTGCTCGAGGCCCATGCGCTCATCATCCGCGACACCCGTGAGCTCGCGAAGCGCGCCTCCGCCATCGACGATGACGGCACCAACGATCTGCTCATCAGCAACGTGCTCCGCACCAACGAAATGGAAGTCTGGTTCCTGAGCGAGCACCTGGTGGAGATGCCGCTGGTCCACGCGGAAAACGCAGATTCCCGCAAAGCCGGCTAACGTTCCTTCATTCAGGGAACTGGATGCTGGCGTATGATGGACGCCGCCCACGAACTCCGCCCCGGGGAGTGTGTCCATCATGCGCCGACGTTCCTGTGTGCCCGAACCCGGCGTGGCTCTGGTCCTGCTGGCAGCGTGTGCGGCCCTTGGGCAAGCTCCCGATCCCGCCCCTCGCCCGGAGACGGCCCAGTCTTCCGACCCCGTTGTAACCTTTCACGCCAACGCCAATCTTGTCCTAATCGATGTCGTCGTGCGGCAGAAGGGTGCGCCCGTCCTGGGCCTGACGCAGCAGGCCTTCCATGTCCGCGAAGACGGCAAGGATCAAAAGATCAGCGTCTTTGAAGAGCACCGCGCCGGCGACGTGCTCGAAGCCGTGAAGAAGCCGAATCTCCCTCCGCATACCTACAGCGATGATCCCCAGTACACCCGGACGAGCGCCACGAACGTCCTCCTGCTCGACGCCCTCAACACCCCGCTTGCCGACCAGATGGACGCGCGAAAAGAGATGCTCAGCTATCTCGGCGCAATTCCGAAAGGAACCGACATAGCCGTATTCTCCCTCGCTTCGCAGCTGCGCATGATCACGGGTTTCACCACCAATGTCGCGGAGATCGCGAACGCTCTTAACCCCGGCCGCGGAGGCCCTGAAGGAAGTTCCCTCCTCGATCCGGACTTCGACAGCGCCCTCGACCTGCAGGCCACGCTGAACCAATCGGTGGGCTTGCCCTCCGCTTCAGTCACGGCCATGCAGCAATTCGTCGACGACACCAAAAACTTCGAGGTTGGGCTGCGCGAAGAGATGGCCATCGGCGCGCTCAATCAAATCGCGCGCTACCTGAGCACGATTCCGGGCCGCAAAAACCTGATCTGGTTTTCCGCTGCCTTTCCGCTGCGCTTTTTAGAGGGCGGTGAGAACCCGAACATGGATCCGGCCACCGACTACGCCGGAATGGTGAGGAGAACCGCGGAGTTGCTGACGCTGGCGCGTGTCGCTGTCTATCCCGTCGATTCGCGCGGCCTGCTGAGTATGCCCAGCACCCACACCGATTTTGCCGGAATCAGCCACTTTGTCGGAACCTCCGAGAGCAGCGCGGGTGCGGGCAACGGACGCGTCGGATCCTTCGCCATCGACCAGCAGCCCACCACCGCCGGAGGCGGTGGATTCTCTTCCCAGCTCCTCGGAAAAGACCAGACCTTCATGAACGATCTCACCTGGGACCACTTCAACATGGACCAGATCGCGGAAGAGACCGGCGGCGAAGCGTTCTACAACCGGAATGACCTCGGCGCGGTTGTGGGCGAAGCCGTCGCCAACGGTGCGAGCTATTACACCCTGGGCTACTCTCCCAGGGATCTCAGCTCCAGCCGCGCTCTCCGCACGATCGACGTGCGTCTTGACGGTGGCCGCTACGGCCTCGAGTATCGTCACGCATATTACGCGGTTGCTCCTGCGGTCGCCCGGAAGTGGCTCCCCGGCAGCACCAGCCCACTGGCGGACGCGATGCTGCATGGAAGCCTCCCGCTGTCGCAGGTGATGTACCAGGTGCGCGTGCTGCCCGAAGGCGATCCCGCCCTGCAGGGCGCGACCGCCGTCGAAAAGCGAAGTGGATTCGCCGCCTCGCGGTTGCAGCATCCTCAACACTATCTGGTCGACTATCGAGTCAATCTCAGCGGCGTTGATGCCCAAAAGCTTCCCAACGGGAAAATCCATCGCGAAATCGAGCTCACCCAGGTGGCTTATACCGTGGAGGGCTTCCGCGAGAACTATACCGACGCCGCTTTTAGCGTGGACCTGACCCCGGGGCAGGATCGCATAGCGCTGCGTGACGGCATCCAGATGCACCAGGAAATCGATATTCCTGAAGGGAACAACTATCTCCGCATCGGAGTGCACGATGTGCTCAGCGGCCGCATCGGGACCGTGGAAATCGCGCTCGCCGTGCCGAAATCCCAGATCGCCGCAAGATGAATCGCCGCCAAACTGGACCGGCCCCGGCCGCGTCAACCGGTTATAGGCAGCGACTCCCGGCGGGGCATATGATGGTTGGCACTCGATGTTACCCAGGGCAGGAGGGTACCCATGGCCCGGCTGCGATTGCTTTCCATTTTGGGTGGTTTTGCTCTCGTGCTGGGGTCCGTTTCGGCAGCCCAGCAGCAGGCGGCTCCCTCGGCTCCGCCGCTGCCCACCACCGCGGCGCAGGCTCCGGCGCAGGCCGACGACCTCGGCCAGCCCGTCACTACCTTCAGAACCAACGCGAACCTCGTGCTGGTCGATGTGGTAGTCCGCAGTAAACAGCAGCCCATCCTGGGCCTGAAGCAGGACGACTTTCAGATCCGCGAAGACGGCAAGCAGCAGAAGATCACCGTCTTCGAAGAGCATCGCGCCACCGACGCGCTCGACGTGGTCAACGGGCCGAAGCTGCCGCCGCACGTCTTCAGCAATGCTCCGCAATACGCGCTCACCAGTGCGGCTAACGTCCTGCTGCTCGACGGTCTCAACACCCCCCTTGCCGATCAGGTCTACATCCGGCGCCGGATGGTCCAGTATCTTTCCACCATTCCCCCGGGCACGCGCATTGCCGTGTTTACGCTGGGAACGAAGCTGCATATCATCACCGGTTTCACCACGAATGTCGCCGAAATTGCGAAGGCCGTGACGAAAGGCCGCGGCCAGCCCGAGCGCAGCGCCGTGCTCGATCCCGACCTCGATAACGCAATGGCCGAGCAGACGAGTCTGGCACAGGCGCTGGGCTATTCGGGTCTCGCGGTCGCCGGCCTCAATCAGTTCCTTACCGATACGCAGAACTTCGAAGTCGGACTTCGCGAAGAGATGACCGTCGACGCGCTTGATCAGCTCGCGCGCTATCTCAGCACCATTCCAGGCCGCAAGAATCTCATCTGGTTTTCGGCCACCTTCCCGATCCGCTTTCTGCAGGGCGGCCAGAATCCCAACATGGATCCCATGGCCGATTTCTCTGGCATGGTGAAAAAGACCGCGGAACTGCTGGCGCTGGCGCGCGTGGCCGTCTATCCGGTCGACTCGCGCGGACTGCTGAATACCCCGAGCACCGATTCCAGCACCACGGCGGGGCTGGCGAATTCGATGCAGACTCCGGTGGCGTCGGGCCCGCAGGGAGCCCCGGGCGCCGGTGGAGGCAGCAGCTCAGGCGGGAATGCGGGCATGGCGTCCTTCAGCATGGATCAAATCCAGGGGCAGTCCCTCAGCCTCGGCGCTGAGCCGGGCGTGGGCGGCGAAGTGGGATTGAAAGACCAGACCTTCATCACCGACCAGGCGTGGGATCACTTCAATATGGAGCAGATCGCCAAAGAGACCGGAGGCCAGGCGTTCTACAACCGCAACGCGCTGGGCACGGTCGTCGGCGAGGCCATCGCCAACGGCGCCAGCTACTACACCATCGGCTACGCTCCGCAGGATCGCAACTACAATGGCGCCCTGCGGACCATCGACGTGGAGGTGCCCGGCGGCCGCTACGATCTCGAGTACCGCCATGCCTATTTCGCCGACAATCCGGCTGACGAGGTGAAGTGGACCCCCGGCCGCCACAACGCCCTCATCGATGCCATGCAGCACGGCTCGCCCTCGCTCGCCCAGGTGGTCTTCGATGTGCGCGTGCTGCCGGCCACCGATCCCACCGTGAAAAATGAGCTGCCAGCGCAGGGTCCGGCGGGCGCGATGGCGGCGACGCTGAAAAAACCGCAGCGCTACATCGTCGATTACTGGATCGATCCGCGCGGCCTCGATCAGAAGACCCTCCCCGATGGTTCCGTCGAATCGCAGGTGGAACTCACCGAAGTCGCCTACGACGAGGAAGGCATCCGCATGAACTACGCCGACCAGGCGCTCGGTCTCAAACAGACCTCCGGCCAGGCGGCGCAGTCCCTGCACACCGGCATCGGCGTGCATGAGCAGATCGATCTGCCGCCGGGCCGGATGTACCTGCGCGTCGGCGTGCACGATCTCGTCAGTGGCCGCATTGGGACGGCGGAAATTCCTGTCGTTACGGGCCAGTAAGCACCGGCCCTGCCCCTCGCCACTCCCGCCCCGGCCGATTCCACGCGTCCTTTGTTCCTCGCGTAGCATCTATAGGGAGATCGCCGGGACCCACTGCCATGCCCATCGCGCTCGATTTCTTCGTGCGGTACGCCTACCTGCTGATCTTTCTGTGGGTGCTCACCGAGCAGCTTGGCATCCCCGTGCCCAGCACCCCCGTGCTGCTCATGGCGGGCACGCTCACCGCGACCCACAAAATCCATCTTGAGCTGGTCGTCATGGCGGCTCTGGTGGGCAGCCTCATCGCGGACTCCGTCTGGTACGTCTTCGGCCAGAAATATGGCGCCGTCGTGGTGCGCCTGGTCTGCAAGCTCAGCTTCGAAAGCTCGGCCTGCGTGCGCAAAACGGAAGGCTACTTCACCCGGCGCGGAGCCGCTGCGCTGCTCGTGGCGAAGTTCATTCCCGGACTGGGATCGGTCGCGGCTCCGATTGCGGGTCAGATTGGTATGGGCTACGGAAAATTCCTGCTCTTCGATGCGGGCGGCATCCTCCTGTGGGTCCTGTCGGTCACGCTCGGTGGACGCTTCTTTGGCGACCTGCTCAAGCGCAATGCGCACATTTTCTCTTTGGCCGGGCACTTCTTCGGCGTCATCTTCGTTCTTCTGTTTGTGGCATTTCTGGGCTATCGCATGCTGCAGCGCCGCGCCTTTCTCAAGTCGGTGCGCATGGCCCGCGTGGAGCCGCGCGATCTGAAGCGCATGATGGACAACGGCCAGAGCGTCTTCATCGTCGACCTGCGCCACCCGCTGGATTATCTGCCCGATCCCCGCACCCTGCCTGGCGCGCTCAGCCTCACGCCCGACAAACTGGTGCAGCAGAGCGCCCGCATTCCGCGCGACCAGGAGATCGTGCTCTTCTGCACCTGCCCCAGCGAAGCCACCGCCGCGCGCATGGCCCTCACCCTGCGCAAAATGGGCATCCAGCGCGTGCGGCCGCTCCGCGGCGGCTACGACGAGTGGAAGCGCCTCGGCTATCCTCTCGTCGATATCCCCGTCGAAACCGCGGTGTAAGAACCGAGGTCTGTCGGAGGGACTACAATCGGCGCGGGCTCTGGGTCGGTTGCTGACGCATGCACGATAAGCGGGAGGTATCGATAGACACCATGAAGCTCAAGCTGAAATACGGATCGCTCACTGTGCTGATCCTGGCCGCGTCGCTGGCGTCGGCCGACACCCTGGAGCTGAAGAACGGCAGTGTGATTAAGGGCAAGTTCCTTGGCGGCACGCAGACGGATATAACCTTCCGGATCGGCTCAACGGTCCAGAAATTTGCCGTCGCCGACGTCGTTTCGCTCAGGTTCGATTCCGAAGGCGTGCCCGATACTCCTGCCCTGCAGCCCCGCAGTTCGCTGCCCGACAGTCCCAGCCCTGCGCCGGCTGTCGACTCGCAGCCGGCCTCTGTGACGATCCCGGCCGGGACGCGCATTTCCGTGCGCACCATCGATGCCATCGATTCCTCCCGCAACCTTCCAGGAGACCGCTTCCAGGCTTCGCTCGCGGAGCCCCTGATGCTGGGAGGCAATCTGATCGTCGAACAGGATGCCTTCGTCTATGGGCGGCTGACCGAAGTGAAGGAGTCGGGAACCTTCACCGGCCGATCGCAGCTGCGTCTGGAACTGACCGGGATGGTCGTGAACGGGAAGCTGGTGCCCATCGTGACCGGAGACTATGCGGCCGTCGGCAGCTCGCGCGGCGCGAGCACCGCAAAGAGAACGGTGGGCGGAGCGGCTCTTGGAGCCATCATCGGCGCCGCCGCAGACGGCGGCAAGGGAGCAGCGATTGGGGCCGGCGCTGGCGCAGGTGCCGGGGCGGCCTCTGAGGTCATCACCGGCGGCGACCAGGTGAAGGTGCCCAGTGAAACCCTGCTCGATTTCACCCTGGAGCAGGATGTGTCGATACCGGCGCCCCAAAGCTGAGCCGGCGGATCAAGGCCCGCTTTCGAGTTGACGAATCAAGTTGCCCTTGAGAAGGGGCGTATCACGCCACGATTCTGCGCGGCGCCAGCGGCGCGACGGTAGAAGCTACGGGTTTCAGCCCGTGGGAAGGCGCTTCCTGGAAGTGTGGCCTTTAGGCCCGGCAATCGGCCGGAACGTAAACGCTAATCGGACGTCTGTCGCTGCATTAGAAAACAGACCGCGCCCCAATCGCTCCCGATTTGGACCTGAAGAATTGGTCGATCTGCAATGCGAGTTGGATACTTTCTCTCAGCGCCATGCTTCCTGCCAGTTCAGCAATCCATCTGCGAGGCATCTCGAAGCCTCTGAAAGCCGAAATTAGCCTGGAGTCGGCATTCCGGAAATATGCCTCAAGCAGATCGGCAAGGCCACCCCGTGACCTTCGTACCCCTCGCCGCGCGCTTTTCGCTTGTCTTCGCTCCGCGCATCCCTCATCCTCAAAATAGGAAGTGACAGCCCTGCGCGCCCTTGTGCCTGCAGGGCTTTTGGCTTCTCAGGGCAGTCTGAGGGTAATACCCGCAGGGTATTACCCTGCAGTCCCCATGAAATCAATTATGTAGACGAAAGGCCCTCAAACTTTTTTCGCAGTGGACGGTTGAAGGCCCTGAACGAGCACCCTTACCGGGCTCGCAGGGCGGAGCAGGCGCGCTCCAGATCGTCATCCCGTTTGGCGAAGCAGAAGCGCAGCAGGTTCTCTCCGCGCCCCTCGGCGAAAAACGCCGTCCCGGCCACGGCAGCGACACCGGTTTCCCGCAGCAGCGTCCGAGCCTTCTCCCGGGCGTTCGCCCCCGGCACGACCGACGAGTCCGCCAGCACGTAGTACGCCCCCGGCGGGATCGACGGAGTCAGTCCGGCATCGGCCAGTGCGGAGCACAGCCGGTCGCGCTTGCCCTGGTATTCGACGCCCAGGTCGGCATAAAAGCTCGGCGGAAGCTGCAGCATGCCGGCCACACAGGCGTGCTGGAACGGCGACGGCGCGCAGACATAGATGAGGTCGTGGAAGTAGCCGATCGCGCCGATCCAACGCGCATCTGTGGCCAGATAACCGATGCGCCATCCGGTGATGCTGAAAGTCTTCGACAGGCCGGAGATGGTGATGGTCCGCTCCGACATACCCGGCAGCGTCGCCGGGCTGATGTGCGTCACGCCGTCGTAGAGGAAGTACTCGTACATCTCGTCGGTGATCACGAACAAGTCGTGCTCCACGGCGAGCCTGGCAATGGTCTCGAGTTCCGCGCGCGAGAAGACCTTGCCGCACGGATTCGACGGCGAGTTGATCACGATGCCCCGCGTCCTCGGCGTGATCGCCGAGCGCAGCCGGTCGAAGTCGATCGTCCAGTCCGGCGCGGCCAGGGGCACGTCGACGGCCTTCACCCGCAGCGAGCGCAGGGTGTTCAGGTGGTAGCCGTAGAACGGCTCGAAGAGGATGACCTCGTCGCCCGCATTGAACAGCGCCTTGCACGCCGCGTAGAAAGCACCGGTCGCGCCCGACGTAACGAGGATCTGCGAGTCGGGCTCGGCATCGATGCCGTTGTACGTCGCCAGCTTTTCTGAGATGGCCAGCCGCAGCGGTGCAATCCCGTCGAGCCGTGTGTAGATGTTGTAGCCGTCCTGGATGGCCTCGATGGCCCGCTGCATCACCGGCGAGGGCACGCCCGTGTCGCACACGCCCTGGGCCAGGTTGATGCCGCCCATGCGTTCGCACTCGACCGACATGGCCCGGATCTCCGACTGGATCATGCCGGGTGAAATATCGCTGAGACGCAGGCTGGAAACGGCTGGGGGCAT
>DATJTG010000014.1:0-14225 GCA_035503555.1 Acidobacteriaceae bacterium
GTTGCCTGCCTCGGCGACGCGCCTTTCGGCTACGTGAATGTTTTCAGTGCGCATGTGAACGTCGGCTTCTTCCGGGGAGCGGCTCTGCCTGACCCGGCCCGTCTGCTGCAGGGCACCGGGAAGTCGATGCGGCACGTGAAATTGAAACCAGGAGATCCGACGGATGATTTCTCGCTCAGTCGGCTTATTGAAGCAGCGTATGCGGATATTAAGAACCGCGTCGAGAACGGCTAGCCGGCGCGGATCGTCGGAATTACATCGCTGCTGAAAGGCTACTGACAGAACGGTGTCAGCAGGGGTGGAACATGCTGGTTTCGTAGTCAAGACCAAAGTGCGAAAGGACAATTCCCATGCCGACCCTGGAAACGACTGTCACCTCGACGATCACCTGGTTCGAGATTCCCGCCTCCGACTTCCCCCGCGCTATCCGTTTCTACGAGACGATTTTCTCCAGCCCGCTGCAACATCTGGCCGCGTGGCCGAACCTGGCCATCTTCCCCTACGAGCGCCCCGGCGTCTCCGGCGCCCTGGCCTTCGGCGAAGGACACCGCCCCTCGCCCGCCGGCGTCGTGATCTACCTCAACTGCGAGGGCAAATTCGATGACGTGCTCGGCCGCGTGGAAACCGCCGGCGGCGCCATCGTCCAGCCGAAAAACTACATCCCCAGCGTGGGCTGGGTCGCGCAGATCCTCGACTCGGAAGGCAATCGGGTGGGACTGCACGCGGCGGCGTGAGACGAGCGAGAGACGGTCAGCGAACTGCTGTCAGCGAACCGCGTTCAGCGAAGGACGTTCAGCAAAAGACTGTCCGCGAAAGGCGTCCAGCAAGAACCTTCCAGCTCTTCGCTAAGAGGTTCTCGCTGACAGTTCCTGGCTGACCGTTTCTCGCTGACAGCTTCTCGCTCGTCTCCCTACAATGTCGCTATGCGCCGCGCCGACCGTCTCTTCCGCATTGTGCAACTGCTGCGCTCGGGGCGCTTGCAGACGGCCAAAAACCTCGCCGAGAAGCTGCAGGTCTCGCATCGCACGATCTATCGCGATGTGCAGGACCTGCAGCTCTCCGGCGTTCCCATTACAGGCGAGGCGGGCGTAGGCTACACGCTGCGCCGCGACTTCGATATCCCTCCGCTCATGTTTGATCGAGAAGAAATTGCCGCGCTGGTGCTGGGCGCCCGGATGGTGGAGGCCTGGGGCGGCACGGAGCTGACGGAAGCGGCCAATCGGGCACTGCGCAAGATTGAGGCGGTCCTGCCGCCGAATCTGCGCGAGAACGTCGACGATGTGCTGCTGTACGCGCCCGGGCTGCGCGCGCCCGCCGAGGTGCGGCGCAAGCTCGATCTGCTGCACGCGGCCGCGCAACAGCGCCGCGTGGTGCTGGTAGCCTACGCGCGCGAAGACGGGCAGCCGAGCGTGCGCCGCCTGCGTCCGCTGGCGCTCTATTTCTGGGGCGGCGTGTGGACGCTGGCCGCGTGGTGCGAGCTTCGCAACGACTTTCGCAGCTTTCGTGTGGACCGCATCCAGCGCGCCGATCGGCTGGACGAGACGTTCACGCCGCGGCCCGGGCAGACCCTGGCGGATTATCTGCAGAGGGTGCGCGAGCAGGGGCCGGGTGGAGCAAGTGTATAGCGTTGAGAGTGTGGCTGCGTAATAGACTGAATCCCATCCCGGTACGTTCACAATGGGCGCTCTTCTCGTTTTCCTCGACATCATGGCGTTACTGCTCGGGCCGGTTCTTCTGGTGTGGGGCTGGATACGCTGGATCAGGCACAGACCTGGGAACTGGACGATTGGACCGGTATTCTCGTTTGCGGGGTTCTGCCTCGCAACAGCGGCCTATGCAGCAGGGGTAATCACAATGGTGTGGGCGAGAAATTACGAGAATACGAGCATTTTCATCTACCCAACGATGCAATGCGGCTCTATCCTCTCTCTCGCTGCACTGGTGTTTACGATCTGCGGTGCCTGGCGGAAAAGCCCGCTCCAGTGGCTAGCCGCTGCGCTATCTGTGTGCGCTTTCTGTTTTTGGCTGGCCATAGGCATTGGGATCTGATGGAGAGTCTCAACCTCGGATTATTGCTGCATCACTCGAGCCACCTTCTGGCGTGGGTGGTGCGCCCGCCGACGACCCCGTGGGATCCTGCGCGTTGAGTGATACGGTACGGTACGCATCCGCTGGCGTACTATTCTGACTTGACGATGACGACCCATTCGGCATCCGGTGACCCGTCCGGCGAGAGGAACATTCCTGCGGCGCTCATCGACGACGCGCGCAGGCACGTGTACGAGGCAGCCATTCGCACTCCGCTGGTTCGTCTTAACCACGACGGCCCTGCCGACATCCACCTGAAGCTGGAGTGCCTGCAGCCGATTGGCTCGTTCAAGATTCGCGGAGCCTGGAACGCGGTTCGGCTGCTTCCCGAAGAAGAGCGACGGCGGGGCGTGTGGACCGTCAGCGCCGGCAATGCTGCCCAGGGCGTCGCCCTCGCCGCTCGCCGGGCCGGCGTGCCATGCAAGATCCTCATGATTGACGCGGCTCCGCAGGCGAAGTTCGATGCGGTACGGCGCCTGGGCGGAGAAGTCGTGAAGGCCTCTTACGATCAGTGCTGGCAGGCCCTCGCCGAGCGCGGCCACCCCGCAATGAACGGCGCATTTGTTCATCCCTTCGAGGATGACGCCTTCATTGCAGGCAATGCCTCCGCCGGGCTCGAGATCATCGAGGATCTGCCGGAGGTCGATTGCATCGTGGCAGGTTTCGGCGGAGGAGGATTGTCGTGCGGGATTGCTGCCGCCCTCAAGGCTCGCGGGCACAAAGCCAGGGTCTTCGCGGCCGAGCCGGAAACCGCGGCTCCGCTGGCTGCGTCCTTCGCCGCGGGCTCGCCGCAGAAATTTCCCAACTGGCAGGCAAGTTTTGTCGATGGGTGCGGAGGCAAGTCGGTCTTTCCACGCATGTGGGCCCTGGCGCATCATCTGCTTGCCGGCTCGATTGTTGCCTCGCTTGAGGAGACGCGCGTTGCGATGCGGCTGGTGGCGGAACGGAATCGCGTCATCAGCGAAGGCGCGGGCGCGTGTGCGGTAGCGGCCGGCCTCAGCGGCCTATGCGGTGGGGGCAGGATTGTGTGCGTGGTGAGCGGCGGCAATATTGACCTGGCCCGGTTCGCGGAGCTGGTGATCCGGGCGTAGATTGCGGCGCTGTCGGACTTCCGGCAAGTCGAGAGCGTGGCTGCCCCGGCTCTGGCGGCGAGTGCTCCAGGGCTTGGTTGCGCGTTACGTAAACATTGACCTAATAACCATTTGCGAGCAGATATTCAAGCGTCAGTTCAGAGGACGGCGTGGGGCGCTGTCCTTCTGCGGCCAAGCGGAGCATGACGTCGGCCTCGATGTTGACCGGGGATCCTAAGCCCAGCGTGCGAAGATTCGTGACGTTGCGGGTGTGGGGGAGGATGGCGATTCCGATGACTTCGCCGTCCCAGGCCGCGACCGTGAGGCTGATGCCTTCGACGGCGATGCTTCCCTTCTCGACCACGTAGCGCCGGGTGTTTTCAGGTAAGCGGACGCGGAGCCACCAGTCAGACTGATCGGGATCGGCGGCAGCGTTGACTGGGTCGAAGCCGACGATGGCGCCGCGGCCGTCGACGTGGCCCTGAACGACGTGTCCGCCGAGGGGCGCGCCGGCGGGGGTAGGCATTTCAAGATTCACGACGGTTCCCGGCTTCAATTCGCCGAGCGTGGTGCGCGCCAGAGTCTCCGCGGCAAGGTCGGCGTAGAAGACGGGCGGCTCCAGCACCAGCGCAGTGAGGCAGGTTCCGTTGACGGCGATGCTGTCGCCCAAACGCAGCCGGTGGGCGAACCGGGGCGCGGAGATGGCAAGGCGCGCCGTTCCCTGCCCTCGGTCGAGGCGAACGATGGTCCCTGTGGACTCGATGATTCCGGTGAACACCCCTTTAGTTTAGCGAGAAACGGCAGTCGCGGAACGGCAAGCGAAAGGATGGCAGCTCGAAGCTGTAATCAATGGATTGTTAGCAAGAAGCGTTAAGCGAGAAACGTTTAGCCAGAAACGTTTAGCGAAAGTATGTAAGCAGGAAACTTTCAGCGAAAGACGGTCAGCGAAAAGCGTTCAGGGACAAACACCTTATGTTGAGTGTGTTGGCCGTATCGTCTTTCGCTTACCGTCTCTTGCTTCCCTCCGTTCGCTTCACGCCTTTTGCCGCAACGCGATGAGCCCCAGGTTACTCCCACGGATCGCGGATGTAGGCGTCGATGCGGACGTCCTGGCCGACACACGCGATGGTGGGCTGGCTGGCGAGGACCGGACCGGACATGACTTCCTGCATGAGGGGCACGGCACCGGGGCCGAGAAAGACGGGCGCGTAGAAGAGCGTGAGTTTGTCGACGTGTTTGCCGGTGAGGGCGGAGCCATTGAGCTGCGCGCCGGCCTCGAGCATAACGGAGAGCATTTCGAGTTCGCCGAGCCGCTTGAACACCTGAGAGAGCGAAACACCGGCACGGCGCATGGGATCTCCGATGCGACGCGCCGCGAGACTGGGCGACGTCGTCTCGGGATCAACGCGCTCGATGCGAACGCCCATCGCTTCCAACATCCGCTGACGTTCGGTGGGGGCGACCGCGCAGAAGATGACGACATCGTCCTTGGCGCTGCGGACCAGCTTGGAGTCGAGCGGAATGCGAAGCGCGGAGTCGAGCACAATGCGCATGAGAGGGCGGCGGCGCTGGATTTCGGAGCGATCGGTCAGCGAGGGATCGTCCTGCAGGACCGTGTTGATGCCGGTGATGACGGCGTCGACGCTGTGGCGCATGCGATGGACTTCGATGCGCGCTTTGTCTCCAGTGAGATAAACGGGAGCTCCCGGCGGAGCGCTGCCGGGAGCAGGGGCGATACGGCCGTCGAGCGAAAGGCCGGACTTGAGGATGACAAACGGCACGCCGCCGCGGATGTAGCGGGCAAATCCGTCATTGATCTGGCGAGCCTCGCGCTCGAGCACGCCGGTGACGACGTCGATGCCCGCGGCGCGTAACGCTGCAATGCCCTTGCCGTTGACGGCGGGGTTGGGATCGGTGGTGGCGACAACGACGCGAGAGACGCCAGCTTCAATGAGCGCGCGCGTACAGGGCCCGGTGCGGCCGGTGGTACAGCACGGCTCGAGGGTCACATAGGCTGTCGATCCGCGGGCCTTTTGGCCGGCATTCTTCAGAGCGCTGACTTCGGCGTGCTCGAGCCAATCGTATCCGTGGAAACCGCGGCCCACTGCAACATTTTCGCGGACCAGAACGCAGCCCACCGCGGGATTCGGCGAGGCAAAGCCTACCGACCGTCGCGCCAAATCCAGCGCTTCCTGCATCCACTCTTCCTGGGGGGGAAGATGCTCGCCTGATCTCTTTACCAAGGGTCTCTCCGGTTGCGAACACTCGCCTCAGTTGGCCAGCAAAGAATCAACAAAAACAGTACTGTCGAAGGGCAAAAGATCGTCGAGAGCTTCGCCCACACCGACAAAGCGGACCGGCAAACGCATTTCGCGGGCGATGGCCACAGCAATGCCGCCCTTCGCCGTTCCGTCCAGTTTAGTTAGCACGATGCCGGTGACGCCCGCCGACTCTGTAAACAGGCGCGCCTGCTGCAGCCCGTTCTGGCCGGTCGTGGCATCCAGCACCAGCAGCACTTCATGCGGCGCTTCGGGAATGATTCTCTGCGCGGTGCGCCGCATTTTATCCAGCTCCGCCATCAGGCCCGATTTCGTGTGCAGCCGTCCGGCCGTGTCCACAATTACCACGTCGTTCTGCCGCGATTTCGCGGCAGTCAGCGCGTCGAACAGCACCGCGGCAGGATCGCCACCCTGACGCGTTTTGATCATCTCCACCCCGCTGCGCTCGCCCCATACCTCCAGCTGCTCGATGGCCGCAGCACGAAACGTATCGGCCGCACACAGCAGCGCGGTTTTACCCTGAGCCCGATACCAGGCCGCGAGCTTGCCGCTTGTCGTGGTCTTCCCCGTCCCGTTCACTCCCACCATCATGATGACGGCGGGCGGCGACTGGACGTTTGCCGGCGGTGCGGCGTTTTCACTCAACATCTGCTGCAACTGCTCTTTCAGCAACTCTTTCAGTTCGGCCCCGTCGCGAATATCCTGGCGCTTCGCTCGTTCGCGCAGGGCAGTCACAATCTCTGCAGCCGTGGTCACGCCGATATCAGACGCGATCAGACTCATTTCCAGCTCTTCGAGGGCCGTTTCGTCGACGGTGCGGGTGAGAGCCAGCACGCCGTCGATGCGCTCTCCCAGACTGTCACGCGTGCGCGTGACTGCCTGGCGCATGCGCTCGAAGAGATTCTTTTTTTCCGGTTCCTGTTGTTCCTTCAGGCTCCCGAACAGCGTTTGAATCATGAAAGGAAGACCTCAGTGCACCTGCTTCGAGTGTAGCGAAGGCGGGACGCTGCTGTTGGGGAGCGCCTGCGGCTAAACGGCCTCGGCAGTCGGCCTCCTCATGCGGAACGAGACGGGGACTCTCAGCTTCTTCACTTCGAGCGCGCCGCTGCGCACCAGCGCGGTCAGCGCTTCCACAACAGAACCGTCGTATCGCGTCCCCGAAAGTCGCTTCATCACCTCCAGCACATACTCCGGGTTCATGGCGGCCTGGTAGGGCCGCGGGGTGGTCATAGCGTCAAACGAGTCAGCGACGGCGATGATGCGCGCCATGAGGGGAATTTGATCGCCTTTGAGGCCGTAGGGATAGCCGCTGCCGTCGAGAGCCTCGTGATGCAGCTCGATGCCGGGAATCAGGTCGTGCAGCATCTCGATGGGGCGCAGAATCGCCGCGCCCTTTACGGTGTGCGCTTTGACGATCTCGAATTCTTCCGGTGCGAGCGGCGAATCTTTCATGACGAGGTAGTCTTCGATGCCCAGGGTGCCGATGTCGTGGAGCAGCGCGGAGAGGCGGATCCACTCGACCTTCTCGTCATCGAGGCCAAGTTTGCGGGCGATGGCGGCGGCGTAGCGCGCGACGCGCTCGGAATGGCCGCGCAGATAAGCAGCACGTTCGTCGACCGCTTTCGCCATCATGCGGATGAGTTCGGCAAGCGTTTCGTAGCTGCGGCGCGCCTCTTCATGCTTGGCCTGCCAGCCATCCTGAAGGGTCTTCACGGCGCTCTGCCACGCGAGAATGACTTCGGCGAAGAGACGGTCAGGGGTTTGCCGGGCCATTTCCTGCCCGTGCAGCGGAGTGCCCGACTCAATGACCTCGACGAGGTCTTCGAAGCGACGGACGAAGACGCGACTCCAGATGGATGCGGCAAAGATGGAGGCCGCGAGACCGGCCACGCCTCCGGCGACTCCAAGAATGATCAGGTTTTGGGAAGCCTGGAGAACCAGCAGAATGGCCGCGCCGGTAACGATAACGATGACCACAAACACCAGAACCAAACGCAGAAATACCCTCTGACGCAGCCGGGGTATTCCGGACGTAGGGGTCTGCCGTGCGACAAGTCGCGGAGAGTCCTGCATGAACCTCTGTTCTCCCGGGTCGTACAGAGGCCGAGGAGCCTTTCCCGGCCAGTTTACGGAGTCTCGGAATCTCCTGGAGTCACACGAAGGTGGTAGATCCGGGTCCGAGTGGGGTATCAGACGGATATTACTACGGTTACTTTCTCCCGTTTCGGGACCGACAGGCGGGCGGTGGAAATCTGGCTACTCATCTCGGCCCGGGCGGACCATCAACTCTTCAATGGCTCGCTGCGGGGACTTCCCGTGCATGAGAATTGCCTCCATCTGCTCCGCGATCGGCATCTCGACGCCATGCCTGCGGGCCAGTCCCAATGCGGCTGAAGTGGTGCGGACGCCTTCGGCAACTTGCCCGCCGAGTCCGGCGAGGATCTCCTCAAGGCCGCGGCCCTTGCCGAGTTCCTGCCCCACGGTGCGGTTGCGAGAGAGCGATCCGGTGCAGGTCAGTACAAGGTCACCAAGGCCGGAAAGACCGGAAAGGGTCTCCCGGCGGCCGCCGCACGCGATGGCGAGCCGGGTCATCTCCGCTATACCGCGGGTAATGAGCGCAGCGTTACTGTTATAGCCAAGATTAAGACCCGTGACGATACCGGCGGCGATGGCGATAACGTTCTTGATCGAACCTCCAAGTTCTACTCCAACAATATCGTCGTTTGTATAGATTCGTAAGGAGTTACTGGAGAAGTCGCGCTGGACACGTGCGGCCAGAGAAGGGTCGGCGGAGGCGACGGTAATGGCCGTGGGAGCCCCGGCGGCGACCTCCTGCGCAAAGGAGGGTCCGCTCAGTACGCCACAGCGGAGGACGAGGCCGTGCCGGCCGAGGACCTGTTCGATGACCTCGCTCATCCGCAGGCAGGTCCGGTCTTCGATGCCCTTGGTGGCGCTGACCAGGAGTTGCCCGGAGTTGAGGTGTGGGACGAACGCTTCGAACGATGGGCGAATGAACTGCGAGGGGGTGACGCTGACGACGATCTCGGCGTCCTGAAGGGCTTCAGCGGCATGTTCCGTGACCTGGATGGCGTTCGGCAGGTTGAAGCCGGGAAGGAAGGTGGTGTTCTCGCGGCGGGTGCGCATGGCTTCGGCAACGTCGGCGTCGAAAGACCACAGCGCGACCTGATGGCCGCCGCGACGGGCGAGGCTGATGGCGATGGCGGTGCCCCAGGCGCCGCTGCCCATGATGGCGATGCGGCTCATGCGGTCCTTGCCTTGCCGAACCGATATTCGGTGCCGGAAATCAGGCGAGCGATGTTCTGGTGGTGTTTGGCGATCACAATGAGGGGCACAAGAAAGAGTACCGCGGTGAACCAGGCGGTGCGCGAAGGATGCGGCATGACGATCGCGAAGATGGGAAAGGCAATCGCGGCGAGGATAGATCCCAGGGAAACGTAGCGCGAGAAGGCGAAGATGCCGATGAAGACGCCGAGCGCAGCGAGCGCAGCCCACGGAGCGAGAGCGAGGAAGACGCCGAAGGCCGTGGCAACGCCTTTGCCGCCCTTGAAGCCGAGCCAGATGGTGTAGATGTGTCCGAGGATCGCGCAGAGCGCGGCCAGCGCGACAATGTTCATGCGATCCTGCGGCGAAGCTTCCATGCGGGCGGCAATCCATCCGCAGACGATGACGGCAAAGTAGCCCTTAAGCACGTCGAGCAGGAAGGTGACGGCGCCGAGGCCTTTCGATCCCGAGCGAATGACGTTGGTGGCGCCGATGTTGCCGCTGCCCTTCTCGCGGATGTCTTCCTTTTTGAAGATGCGAACCAGAAGGTACCCGAAGGGTACGGACCCAAACAGGTACGCAGCGACTGCCGCAACCGCATCGATGGTCAGGGGCATTGCGAGTTTGAGTTTATCAGGACGACGAGCGAGGACGAGCCAGGATCTGCAAGCGAAGAACGGCAAGCAAGAAACTACAAACGAGAAACTGTAAGCGAATACGCCAGGCAGACGACTCGAGCAGGGGTCTGACGCTCGCGGTCCTCTGCTTGTAGATTTCTGCCTGCAGCCTCTTGCTTACAGTCGATTGTCAAACGCATTTCGCTAACAGTGTTTTGCTGAGAGTATCCTGGTGGGATCCATTTGCCCGCCTTTACTGGACTGTTTTCGCGGTGCCGTTCTTCAGAGCTTCGTCAATGATCTGCTGAATGCTGCGGTTCATATCGCGGGAAAATCTTCCCTCCTCTTCGCCGAGCCGTCCCTGTTGTTCGCCGAGTTTACCTTGTTGTTCACCGAGCTCGCCCATGCGCGCCCCGAAGTCGCCTTCCCTGGCGCCAGCCTCGCCCTGAAGCGAGCCCAGGCGCGCCTGCAATTCACCGAGCTTCGCCTGCATCTCAGCGATCTTCTCGGGCGTGAGCTGCGCCTGGATGCTCGCGATCTTCTGCTGAATCTCGGCCAGCTTCTCCTGAGTGAGCGTCTCACCGACGGTGGCTTTGAGCTGCGCAGTGAGATCAGCGAGAGATTTGGCGTCGATCTGATACTGATCGGATCTCATCTGCGCGATCTGGGCGCTGACGTCGGCCATCTCTTTCGAGAGATCGGGCATAACGACGGTGACGCTTTGGTTTCGATCGTTGGCAATGTCCTGCTGCATTTTGCCCAGAGCTTCCTGCTGGCGGCCGAGTTCTTCCTGCTGCTTGCTGATCACGAGGATCGGTTGCTGCATTTTGTCGAGCTGGGAGAGGATGGCGGGATCGGTGACGATGTAGGACTTGCCCTGATGCGTGAACCAGAAGAACGGGCCGCTGGACATCCTCCGCGCTTTTTCGAGCTGGGGCGCGAGATCGCCCGTCCAGTTTCCGGTGAAGGTGAACTTATCGCCGGGTCCGCGGACAATCGCCCACGATTCGCCGTCGGGAGAAAACTGGAATCCGTCACCCACGATGGTGGCGGAGTCGGCTGTGATGTAGCGATGCGGTCCAAGCACAATGACGCTGTTCTTGCCGTCAGTGCTGGCAGACATGGAGGTGCTACTGCCGGAGTGAGCAGCAGATTCTGCCTGTCCGGAACCGTAGCTGGTGGCGTAGGCGCTGTTGGGCGGAGTAGGTGGAGCCATATCGGGCGCGGCGGGCGCGGGTGTATCCACGCCGCTGGCCGGAGCAGGCGGCATGGGAGCCGCGGCAGGCGGTGTGGCAGGTGCGGCGGGGGCAGCCTGATCGGCGGGCGCCTCATCGACGGTGATTGCCGCTGCGGGAGGATTTGACTGGCCGGTGGCCGGAGCCGCTGGCGGATTTTGTGCCGGTGCCGGTTGCGTATTCTGCGGCGCAGACTGCGCGGCGGCAGAAGGCACCCGCACGAGCGCGGTGACGGCAAACAAGGCGGTGGGAATCACGAGCAGCGAGGCCATGGCGCGGCGGCGGCCCTCGGAAAAGAGCGTGCGGAAGAGATTTTCATTGAGCATTGAATCGACGCGGCGGGCAAGATTGGTGGAGCGGGCCATTGCGACTCCTGGGAGCAGTTTGTGCGGCAGCGCCGCAAATTCGAGAACGAGGTTCGCGTAGCCCGTGCGGCTCGTAGCCGCATCGATCCCAGCGCGATCACCAATGGCTTCGCCAAGCGCGGAAAGCGTGCGGCGGAGGAACCATCCGAGAGGACTGAACCAGAAGATCGCGGCGTAGAGGCCTGCGAGCAACTGGAGGTAGAAGTCGAATTGGCGCACGTGAGAGCGCTCGTGGGCCATCACCATACGGAGCTTGCGCGCGTCCCACCGCCGATAGTCGGCGGGCAGCACGATGCCGGAGCCGATGGTGACGGGCGAGGCAATGCGGCTGCTGGAACGGACGCTGGGCTCGGGCGCGATGAGCGGGGAGACGCGGTCGGCGGTCATCCAGAGACGCAGCGCGGCGTAGAGGCCGAAGCCGAGGCGCAGGAGAAAGATGGCCGCGACGGCGAAGTAGATGACGAGGGCGAGCGGTCCGATGGGCGGCAGCCGGAAGGTGCGCGGCGGCGTGGTGGACTCGGCGGGCGCAAGGGAAACGACGGGGGTGGGGGAGAGATCGAGCGAAAGCGGGGCGGCGACAGCGGGTGCGCGATCGGTCGTCGCGCTGACTGCGGGAGAGGGCTTGTGCGCGGCGACGCGGGAGAGGATGAGCGCCTGCGCCTGTGGGGCGGAGGCGGGTTGCGTGCGCGTTGTTGCGACGGGCGGAGTCGCGGGCTGCGCGGCGGTCGCCGCAAGGCGGATGGGCAGGACCCATCCCACGCGAGACGGAACGGCGCGCATGAGCAGCGGCATGGCGAAGGATGCGAGGAGGACGAGCGTCCACGCGGCCTTGCGGGCAGGGACATTGCGGACGCGGAGCAGGCTGAGCGTGAGGCCGACAACGCCGGCGAGGGCGAGGCTCCGCAGCGCAGCTTCGAGGGCGAGATGGATGAACCAGGCCGTCATTTTCTGCCTCCTTCCTGTTTGCTGACCGATGCGATGCGGCGGGCCAGACGCTCGAGCTCGGCGCGGCTGACGACTTTGGAGTCGACCATGCCGACGAGAAGTTCCTCTACCGAGCCTTCGCAGAACCAGTCGACGATCCGCTGGACGGCGCGGCCCGCGACCTTTTGCGGTGATTCGGCGGGGCGGTAAATAAAGGTGCGTTGCTCGACAGTGTGCGCGAGGTAGCCCTTCTCTTCGAGCCGGCGGAGCACGGTGCGGATGGTCGAGTCCTTGAGGGGGCGATCGAGCTGCTCGCGGACCTGGTCGGCGGTTGCCTCGCCGAGCCGCCACACGATGCTGAGGATACCGCGCTCGAGTTCGCCGAGTTCCGCCGGATCGTGAGGAGAGGAAGTGTTACTCGCCATAGTGTTACCCACTGTAACACATAAGACGCGGGAAAATGCAAGGAGTGAGCGGGGCGCCGCTGGAAATTTTTTTGGGCGAGGACAGATAGCAAAAGACTCATAGCTAGCAATCCTCAGCAAAAGGCTGTTGACGAGAGCGGATTGGGGGAACCATGAATGGCCGCGTGGCGTACTCCTTGTCCGGATCCCGGGAAAAGAATTGATGGGAGGCATACCGATGCGCGAGCGAATTCTGCGCGTGGTTCTGGTGGTGGTTGGCTTGTTCTTTCTGGCCAGCGTCTACCCACTGTCGACGCAATTGTGGGATCGGACGAAGCAAGGCGAGACCATGATGCTGAGTCTCTATTTGGCGCTGGGCGTGTTTTTGCTGCTGGCGGTGCGCCGGCCGTCTGAGCATCGCAGCCTGATTGCCTATGCGGGGTGGGCGAACGTGGCGCACGGAGCGGTGATGTCGCTGATGGCGATCAAGGTGCCGGGCGATCGGTTCGAACTGATGATGGCAACGTTGCTATGTCTGGTCGTGGGATTGCCACTGATCCTGCTTACGCCGGCGCGACTTGCTTCGCAATCGCGCCCGTATCGGGCGCCAGCTACATCAACCGTCGCCTGACCATATCCAACCCTTGCTGGCTCGAGTAGAAGCGGATGCCGTCGCGGTCGCCGGTGAAGCGCTTTTCGACGACATCGGTGTCGTCGGCGTCGCAGACGGCGATGTACACGAGGCCCACGGGCTTCTCGTCTGTGCCGCCGGCGGGACCGGCGATGCCGGTGATGCCGAGGCCGAGTGTGGTTCCGCAGCGTTCTCGGATACCTTCGGCGAGGGCAATGGCCACTTCCCTGCTGACCGCGCCGTGACTGGCGATGAGCTGCGCGTCGACGCCGGCGAGCTCTGTCTTGAGGCGATTGCTGTAGACGACCGCTCCGCCGACGAAGGCGCGAGACGAGCCGCTGACGCTGGTGAGACGCTCGGCGACTAATCCGCCGGTGCAGCTTTCGGCGACGGCCAGCGTGGCCTGGCGCATTTCGAGGTGGTAGAGAACGATCTGCTCGAGCGACTCGCCCTGCGAGGAGTAGATAAATTCGTCTAGCTCGTCTTCGATTTTTCCGGCCAGCTCGTCGACGCGGTTTTGCGCGAGCTCGGCGATCGGTTTCGCGCACTGGAGGCGCAACTCGATATCGCCGAGGTGAGCAAGAATGGTGGTGTCGACGTCGGTGTACTGCGTATAGATGGGGGCGATGCGCGAATCGGCCATCGACTCGCCGATCATGGCGGCCTTCAGAACGCGGGTGGCGATATGCTTCTGCGGCAGGATTTCGCGGAGGCGCGGAGCGCATTGCTCCTCGTACATGGCTTTCAGCTCATGCGGGGGGCCGGGCAGCAGCATGGCGAGCTTGCGGTGCGTGCCGACGACGGTGTCGATCCACTGGCCCGGCGCGCTGCCGAGGGCATTGGGCAGGACGACGGCGCCTTCGATCACGTCGGCCTGCTTCTCGTTGTTGCGCGTGAGCGTGATGCGGCGCGCGGCGGCGCGGGTGTAGAGATGCGCGATGAGATCGGGATTGCGCTGGAGCTTGACGTTGAGGGCGGCGGCGACGGCTTCGCGGGTGAGGTCGTCTTCGGTGGGGCCGAGGCCGCCGGAGACGCAGATGATGTCGGCGCGCGCGAGCGCGGTGCGAATGGCGCCGACCAGATGGCGGATGTTATCGCCGACGATGGTTTTGAAAGCGACGGCAACGCCCAGCTCGTTGAGCTTTTCGGTGAGCCAGAGGGAGTTAGTGTCCTGGCGATGCGGCGTGAGCATCTCGGACCCAATGGCGACGATCTCCGCGTTCATCGTTCTCCTCGGGACGAGCGTCGGGAATGCGCGGGATTCATCAGGCCAGGCGCCAACCTTCCACGCCAAGAGCTACATGATAAAGGGAGGTATTGGTGGCGACCA
>DATJTG010000015.1:0-19294 GCA_035503555.1 Acidobacteriaceae bacterium
TTGCTGCGCGAGGCGGAGCTGCTTGCCCTGGATGCCCTCGTCGTTGGGATAGAGGATCTTGGAGAGATTTTCCGAAGCCACCTTGTCGGCGACGGCTCCGAAGAAATCGCCGTTGTTGAAGATGCCGAAGTCGAAGCTTTCGACGGCCTGCGCCGACCAGAGCCGCATGGTGTTCGCGGTATTGGTGTGATAGCCGAGGATGGGCGTATCGTGCGGAACGCCGCGCACCACGCGCTGCGGAACCCAGTGGACGTGCAGCTTGCCCTTGCTGTCGGTGTGCTTTTCGGTGCGGCCGCCCATCTTGACTTCGAAGGCGTCTTCAGGGCGCTCGAGCGCCCAGGGATTGCCGAGGCGCAGCCAGTTGTCGGTCGACTCCACCTGCCAGCCATCGCGAATCTGCTGGTCGAAGATGCCGTATTCGTAGCGAATGCCGTAGCCGATGGCGGGAATGTCGAGGGTCGCCAGCGAATCCATGAAGCAGGAGGCCAGGCGTCCCAGTCCGCCGTTGCCGAGGCCCGGCTCGCTCTCATGCTCGATGAGCGCGTTGAGGTCGAGCCCGAGCTTCTGCATCGCCTGCTCGGCTTCGTCGTAGATGCCGAGGTTGATGAGATTGTTGGCGAGATGCGGTCCGGTGAGGAACTCTGCCGAGAGGTAGCAGACCACGCGCACATCCTGCGCGACGTAGTTCCTCGTGGTCGAAATCCAGCGGTCCACCAGCCGATCGCGCACCGTGTGGGCGAGGGCCATGTAGAGATCGTTGGTGGTGGCGCGCTCCATGGAGCGGCCCTGCACGAAGAGCAGATTATCGAGGAAGGACTGGGCCAGCGCTTCGGCGCCGGACGCGGATCTGCGGCCTTTCAGAGATTCGATTTGAGACACAACAGCGACGCTTCCGTCCCCCATGGCTCACCTCGTGCCCCGGCGCGGAGGACTTCGCGGGCGGGGATTCAACTTCAAGCTAGCCCCGAATCCGCCGGCAGGCGTGAAAAGCGCACCAAAATCCCACGCCAAAGTAAGTTTCCTTCCCAACGCCGGAAAGCTGACCAGATTGGACATGCGGCGCAGGAATTCTGCGGAGATGGGTGGCAAGCACGCGAGAGGCCGGAACCGCCGATGTGCGCCGGAATACACAATTTGTCGCACCTATCTTTGGACGCGAGCGAACGCTTTGTAAGAATTTCGCATCAAAAACGTATGAATCCTTCGGAGGCCGGTCAACGCAACGGCCGCCGCCGCATCCTACCCCAAATGGGAAGAATCACGTCCGTCCTTTGGCCCGCGGTGGAATGGTGGGAACGGCAGGCCGAGCGCCGGCGCGTGCGCTATTGCCTCGAGCGCAGGCAGCATGGCTCGGAGCCGGCGCATCGCCCCGTCACTCTGGCTGCACGCATCCGCAGCATCGCAGCCCTTTTTCTCCTGATGTTTGTAGGCCGCGCGTAGGGCACACCTCCTCCTTCGCTCCCTGCTCGCGCGCACGAAATCCAACCGCAATCGTTCCAAATTCTTCACTCCAGGCCCCTTTTCACTACGATCGCTCTCCTCCGTCTCCTGTCCGGCGGTCACGGCGGGGGATGGGCATCCGCCGCTCCACTGTCTGTTTCTGCAACTCATTTCGCGTTTTGCCGCTCTCTGCCCGATGGTGAGGAACAGGCAGAGACTTGAAACGCACACGGGCCCTGATTCCGCTGCTTGCCGCTCTTTCGGCGCACTGTTTGTGGGGGCAGCAGGCCGTTTTGCCGGATTCCCCTCGGCCTGGGGCGCCCGCGCAGCGTTGCGCGCAGCCGCAGGCTCCGGCCGCGATCCAGCCGAATGCCGTCGATCGCGAGGTGCGTCCCGGGGGACGTCTTTTCCCGGGTGACTGGGCGTCGATCGGAGTCGCCGCGACCCTGCGCGTCCTCGACTACACCACCACGGAAAAGGCCATGGCGTATCCGCAGTATTTTCACGAAGTCCTGCTGCCGAACGGCCTAGTGCAGAACAAGGCGGGATTCGCGGCGTTCCAGACGGGTAGCGTCGCAGCGAACTATTACGCGTATCGCTGGATGGCGCGCCACGGCATGCACGCGTTCGCCGTTCGCGCGCAATGGATCTACAACCTCAGCCTGGTGTACCCGGTGATGGAGAACTATCGGGTGCTGAGTGAGCGCAATCTCCAGTGAGCGGATGAAGGCAGCCGGAGGCAGGGTAAAGCAGCGGAGGGCAGCCGAGGGCAGTCGGACGCGGGCTCACTGACTCCCTGGCTCACTGACAATGGATCGCTGATCCCCGCTATCCCGGAGGCCAGTGCATTTGCCGGCCACCCAGCAGGTGCACGTGCAGATGATCGACTGTCTGGCCGCCGAGGGGCCCGGTGCTGATCACTACGCGGTAGCCCTGGCTCAGTCCCTGCTCGCGGGCAATTTCGGCGGCCTTGATGAGCAGGTGCCCGAGGACGGCGTGATCTTCGCCGCCCGCGTGCGCGAGCGACGCGATGTGCTTCCTGGGGATGAGCAGGATGTGCGCAGGCGCTTTGGGATCGATATCGTGGAAAGCGAAGATGTGCTCGTCTTCCTTCACCTTCTTCGAAGGGATCTCGCCGGAGACAATCCTGCAGAAGATGCAGTCCACTGGGGAACCTCCCTGCCCGCGAAACGTTGCGATCGCCGGGTTAAAACCTGATGTAGGCTCCGACCATCGGCTCTGAGGTGAGCCGCTGGGCGTTGGTCGTCAGATACGACTCGCCGAAGTCGGGCGCCTTGTAGTACACGCCGCGATACTCGGCGCGCAGACCGAAGTGCGAGGTCAGCAGCGGCAGATTCGCGCCGACGCCGAAGTTCACGCCCGGGCGCCACTGATAGGAGACGTTTTGCCCGCCGTTGAGCGAGGGCGACATGAGAACTCCGCTGACGCCGACGAGCGCAAAGGGCTGGATGAACGCCGTGGGCCCGTGCACGTAGTAGGACCCGCTGAACTCGTGCTGATTGTGCTGGACGCCGAACACCTGCTCGGGGTATCCAGCCACGCCGCTGTAGTCTTCGTGGTAGCGGGTGTAGGTGTAGGCCGCCTCATAGCCCAGCCACCAGTGATAGCTGTGCCGGAAGGCCGCCTCGCCGCCGCCAGCTTTGCTGGGCGTATCGGTGATGCCGTTGCCGCTGGTGGTCTGCGTGAATTCAAACACTCCGCTCACAGCCAGGTCATTGTTCCTGAGCGCGCTCTGGGCGTGCAGGGACGGAACCACCAGCGCGGGAACAGCGGAGAGCAGCAGGCCGGACACAATCGACTTCCACGAAACCATTCGGACGAAAAACCTCCAGAACCATACTATTCGACCGGCCCAGGCGGCGTATCGTGAGTCGCAAACCAGCTGGTTACGCGCCGCTCGAAATCCCGGGGATCGGCGGTCATCGCGCCGGTGTGTTCGGCACCGTCCACGATCCACAACTGGGAATGCGACGCCCCGGCCCGTTCCAGTTCCTGGGAATGGCGCATCGGGATGTTGTCGTCCGCGGTGCCGGCGATGAGCAGCGTGGGTACGCGCGACCGGCGGATGGCGGCAAGCGGGCTTGCTTCCGCCAGATTTACACGGTCGAAGATGTCTACCCAGGCCAACGCCAGCTCCCGAGCCGGCGCGCCCAGGGTATGCGGAAACCACAGGCCGAGCCGGCTGATCTGCGCAATCCGGTCGCTGGCGATTTCGCGAAATGTTGCAAAGGAGGATTCGACGGCGATGGCGCAAATCCCCGGCGTCACCGCGCTTGCCTGGATCGCGATGGCGGCGCCCATCGATTCGCCAAACAGGTACTCGCAGCCGGGCGCATGCGGATGCAGCCAGGCAGCCCAGCGGCGCACGTCGTCGCGCTCGAGCACGCCGTAAGTGGCAAACGCGCCACCGCTTTCACCGTGAGCGCGCGCATCGGGCAGCAGTACATCGTAGCCGCGCGCCAGAAACATCCGCGCATAGCCGGCGACGCCCTCGCGGTTATCCGCCACACCGTGCAGCAGAATGACCGCTGCGCCGTTTGGCTGCGCGGGCGCGGCGAACCACGCCCGCAGCGTGACTCCATCCGCGGCGGAGAGATCGACATTCTCGACAGGCACGCCGAGCGCCGACGCGGATCCCGCATCGAGCGGCCGATGCGGTGGGTGCAACGCGAGATTGACGAGAAACGCGGCACCGACACAGGTCGCCAGCCAATACGCACTGCCGGCGGCGACAGCCGCACGAACCAGGAACCGGGTCCGAGCCTGCATGCACCGGGCTTACGCAAATCCGAGGCTATCGGTTCTCATCCCCCAAAAAGCGACAGAGCGAGGCCGAAGCCTCGCCCTGTCGGTTCGCGCTGCGGAATTGCTACTCCGCCGACACCGAAACCGAGGCGGTGTGGTCTTCCCAGGAAAGCGTGATGCTGTCGCTGGAGATCGACCAGGTGAGGTCTTCGACCATCGAGGGCGGCTTCGACATAGTCATCGGGGTCTTGCCCAGGTCCTTCGAGCTGTCGTATTTCAGGCCCCACTCCTTCGTATCCTTGCTCACGATCAGGGTCCACTGGTCGGGGTTGGAGATGTCGACGAAGAGCGTGTAATCGCCGGCGGGCACGCTGATGTCGCCGATCTTCAGGTTGCCATCGGTGTGCAGCGCCGTGGCGGAGTTGGCACCCGCGCGCCACACGGGGTAATGCGGATCGTGGCTGATGAGGCCGCCGGGGCCGAAGATCTTGCCTTCGCGCCCGCGCACGCGCGGCGACGAATATTTGATCGTGACGCCGTGGCCGCCGATGGTTCCGGAGGCGGTTTCCGGCGGGCTGGCCGGGGTTTTTTGTTCCTGGGCGAAGAGGGCCGAAGCGCAGAAGAGGGCGACGGTGGCGCAGAGAGCCATCGACAAAACAGGACGTTTCATGAGGGAGAATCTCCTTCCGGCGAGGCAGTTTACGAGCGGCCCCATTGTCGCACCGCGAGGGTGTGGGGAGCCACCCAGCCCCGGATCGGCGCGGCCTGCGGATTCCAGTTCCGGACCTTCGAGGGACCCGGGGGGGCGATCTTCACGATCCTGCCCCGGCAAGGTCGAGTGCGAGGATTTTGCGGTCAGGCCGGGCGGCCGCAGCCCGAATCTCAGCGGAGCATCCCGGGATCGACGGGCGGCATGGCAGGCTCGCGGAAATTTGGCGGGTTACTGGCAGCGTGGCTTTCGAGGAAAGTGAGACGGGCGCGCAAGCCGTCGAGCATGAATTCGACCCACGCTTCTTCGATGAGGGAGGTTGATAAAGCCTGCCGGCGGTGGAGGAGGGCATCTTTCTGAGCCCAGCCGTCCGCAATGACCGCGGGGACGTTGAGGCAGGGGTTGTGCAAGTCGAGGTCATCGAGTTTCGATGCCAGATCGGCGCAGTCGAGAATGAACTGCTGGAACGGGGGAAGAGAAGACGGATACTCCATGGGTACAGGACCTCCGGGGAAGCTCTGCTTCAGCGAAGGAACCCAGCAGGCTATAAGAATCGTGAAGGGCGTGCGGTTTCGCTACCAGCAGCCAGCGCTCGTCTCTGCAATGTGCAGAAGTCTGCGGCAGCGAACCTTAAAACTGCTGTGACGGCCATCACCGCGCGTGACGAAGTGATTATGGCGCACGAGAAGAGGCCGGTCAACAACTTTGCTCGCCTCGTGGCTGGCCGGATCCTTCGCGGTTATCTTTCCCGATGGATGAGCGGCCGATAACCGGCCGGCGGCTCGCCGGTCTAAGATAGTCCGAACCCATGCCGCTGCGGACAATGGCGACCCTCCTGCGCTGGACCATCGGGCCCGCGGCTCTTGCCGCGGCGGCGCTGGCCGGATTCGCGCCGGCCTGGGCGGCGCAGCAGGCGGGAAAGCCTGCTCTTCAGGACATTCTTCAGCGGCTCGAGGCGAACCTCCACCACTACGACGCCGCGGTCCCCAGCCTTTTTTGCGACGAGCATGCCACGTCGTCGGTCTGGCCGGGAGCCTCCAGCGAAGACACCATCACCGACTCCGTCTTCCGGCTCAGGCGCACGCCCGAGGCCAATCACACGACCACGCTCGTGGAGTCGCGCGAGATTCGGACCGTGAATGGGAAGCCCGCGACCTCACAAAAACTGGACGGGCCGGCGCTGCTGTATGGAGTTTTCGAAGGCGGCCTCGCCGTCGTTTCGCTCAGCCAGAGCGCGTGCATGCACTACGAATTGCAGCCGGTCAGCCGGAAGAAACCCGCGCAACCATACGTTGTCCGCTTCGCAACGGCGCTCACACCGCAGGATTCGTCCCGGTGCATCCTGCAGGAGCCCAGCAAAGGGCGCGTCGTGGTCGATCCGGTTTCCATGCAGATCACCCATCTGGAGCTCATGACCCCGCATCACGTCATCGATGCCGGAGACGAATGGTCGCCGCCCGTCCTGGGCAAGCGGGTGATCACCGTGGACTACGCGCCGGTCCCGCTGGGCGGCGAGACTTTCTGGATGCCCGCGACGATTACCCTGCAGGTGACCCGCGGCTCCGGGACATTCCATTCGACCGTATGGTCGTTCCAGGCCACGTATCGCGACTACCACAAGATGGAAGTCACCTCGCGCATCCTGCCCGGGAGTGAGACGCCGGTGCGGTGATTCGGCGGCGGCGCCGTCAAAAAACTCTCTTTGCCCGGGGGGTGCCCGACGATTCCCGGCTGGCCGCGGCGAGAGGCGGAGGCCGCGCCGGGAATCGATTCCCACGGGGTGGGACTCCACAGAACGGTTCGTGGGAACTCGCGCGTGCTACTCGTTCGCGAGCAGTTCCTTCAACCGTTGCGGGGCCAGATGGCAGTACATCGGCGAAAAGCCCTGCTGCGGGGCGGCGTCGCCACTCTCGGTGAACGCTAGAAACGGCTCGCGATCGGCATTCCAGGGCGTCCACCGAGGCAGGCCGGCGCCATTCGGGTCGCCGGTCTTCGCGAAGTTCGTCCAGTAGCTCTCGATCGTCTGCGACAACCTGCGGTCGGTGGCGCCGAAGGGCAGCCAGCTGAATGTGTGCGCGTCGAACGTGCCGAAGACGTAGGGCAGCTCGAGCGAATGGAAGGCGCCCAGTTCCGCCTCGCCTTTGCCAGGCACGGATCGTTCAAATCGATACACGTACGCGCGGCGTCCGGCGCTCATGGTGAGAGCGGCTTCGGCGCCGATGGGGCACGCCGCCGCGATGTCGTTCGTCGCCCGATCGATGGCAGCGGAGCCGCCGACGAGAATCCGACCCACATAGGTCGCGACGGCAAGGCCGGTCCAGTTGCCATAGAGAGGACGGGCGATCCCGGCAACCTGACCGATTTCGTCGGAGAGGCTCGCCTTTTTGGGCGGTTGGGGCGCGAGCTTCGCCGCCGCAGCCGCGACCACGCGGAAGGCGCTGAACTCTCTGGCATTCAGGCCAACCAGCAAATCCACGGGCAGAATCCTGCCCGCTGCGAACGCCCGCGCCGGCGACTGCGGGAGCGCCCATCCGTCGACCACCGCCCCGTTGGGATCGGCGCCCTGGAACTGCGCGGCGATCACCTGGGTTTCGATCTGCGCCACCTGCGCCGCCGGCAGCTTGCGGAGGGTCTCAAGCTGCGCGCCGGCCGGGCCGCCCGCCGCTTTTCCGACGGCGGAGCCGACAGCCTCCATGTGCGCCAGGCTCTGCGCTGGCCCCAGCCCGAAGGCGGGCCCGCTCTCGGCGATCACGCGGCGGAAGAGATTCGCCGCCAGCGGCGACGTCATCAGATCGGTCGCATCGATCGATCCGGCGGACTCGCCGAAGAGCGTCACGTTGCCCGGGTCTCCGCCGAACTGCGCGATGTTTTGCCGCACCCAGCCGAGCGCGGCAATCTGATCGAGCAGCCCGTAATTGCCGGAGCTGTGGTGCGGCGACTCCGCGGTGAGTTCCGGATGCGCGAAGAAGCCCATGACGCCGAGGCGGTAATTGAGGGTGACCACAATCACACCATGGGCGGCGAGCGAAGAGCCGTCATATCCCGCATCGGAGCCGCTGCCCACGCGGTTGCTGCCGCCGTGCAGCCACACCATGACGGGAAGACGCGCGCCGGGCTGCAAGGCCGGTGTCCACACGTTCAGGTAGAGGCAGTCTTCCGATGGATCGATCCTCCGGGGCGTGTAGGGAACGCCGTACGCGGCCGCCAGCGGCTTGAGGAAGTCGTCCGTCCCGTGGAGGCTCTGCATACAGGGATGCGCGGGTTGGGTCGCGTCGCGGACACCGGCCCAGGAAAGCACGGGCTGCGGCTCGCGCCAGCGCAGCCGGCCGACCGGCGGTTGCGCGAAGGGAATGCCTTCGAATACGGCGAGGCCGCCGATTCTTTTCCCCTCGAGCTGGCCGGAAACCATACGCACGCGTGGCGCGCCGGAGGCTTGCCTTTGCGCCCGGCATGCCGGGACGAGCAGGAGCGAAATCGCGAGGGATAAACAGAGCGGCCGCATCCGACAGCCTTTCGCCCTCCAGCATAACCGCGCGGGAAAGAACGGCGTCCCCTATCGCGGATCCGGATCGATGCGTGGGTGCGGCCTGCCGCTCTCCCCTTGCAATCACAGGGGAAACTGTGAGACTCTTCCCCTTGCAATACAAGGGGCGTGCATGGATAACGCGAAGCTGGAGTTTCTGCGCGGAACTCTGGATGTTCTGATCCTCAAGGCGCTGGTCTGGGGGCGGCAGCACGGATACGGGATCGCCGGCCTCATTCGCCGCGAGAGCGACGACGCGCTGGTGCTGGAAGAGGGGACCCTGTATCCCGCTCTGTGGCGCCTCGAGAGCAAGAATCTCGTCGTGGCCGAGTGGGGATTATCCGAGAACAATCGGAAAGCCAAGTTCTACCGCCTGACGCCGGAAGGCCGCCGCTATCTTCGCGACGGCACGAAGACGTGGGACGCGTACGCCCAGGCGGTGTCGAAGGTGCTGAGCGCCGTGCAGCCGCGGGAAGAGACGGCATGAACAAGCCTCCCATGTGGCGCCGCTACGATCGGCTGCTCGGCCCCGATCGTGCCGCGGACGTCCGTGCGGAGCTGCGCTTCCACATCGAAGCGAAGACGGATGACCTGATCGCTCGCGGCTGGCCACCGGACGAGGCCCGCGCGGAGGCGGAACGGCAGATGGGGAACATGCGCGCGCTGGAGCGCATCGGCGAACAAATAGGAGGGCAGATGGAATTTCGCAGCGGGATTTCGGACTATGCCTCGCAGTGCCTGCAGGACGCCCGCTACACGATGCGGAGCCTGCTCGCCAACCCCGCCTTTTTCACGATCGCGATTCTGGTTCTCGCGCTCGGCATCGGCGCCAATGTCGTTGTGTTCAGCGTGGTGGATACGATTCTGCTGCGTCCGCTGCCCTTCCGGGACTCGCAGCAGCTGGTGCGCATCGTCGAGAAAAACGCGAACAGCAACGAATCCGGCAAAACCTACACGGCCGATGCCACGCAGGATTTTCAGCAGCAGAACCGCAGCTTCCAGTCGGTGAGCGGATATTTCGCCTTTACCGGGCCGAACAACTTCAAGCTCACGGGCGCCGGCCAGCCGCAGCCGGCCACGGGCATGCTGGTCGCCCAGGGATTTTTTGAGACGCTGGGCGTGGAGCCTTACGCGGGGCGGCTCTTCCGGCCGGAGGAGTTCGTGCATCACGCGCAGCCGGCCGCGCTGCTGAGCTATCCGTTCTGGAAGCGCCGCTTTAACGGCGATCGCAGCATCATCGGAAAAACCGTTGACCTCAGCGACGCGAACGATCTGGGCAACAAGTCGGTGGTCATTGCGGGAATCCTGCCGGAGAGCTTCGATTTCGGCTCGGTGTTTTCGCCGGGCGCGAAGGTGGATCTGTTTGTGCCGTACATCATGGACGATTTCCGCGGCGACGGGAACGATCTGGCTCTGGTGGGCCGTCTGAAGCCGGGCGTGAGCCTCGCGCAGGCGCAGAGCGAGGCCGACCTGCTGTTCCCGACATTCTTCTTTGAGAACAAGCACCCCGAATACGGCAAAGGCTATACGGCGCAGCTCACCGGGCTCAAGGAGTACGTGAGCGGCAAGCTGCGGCGATCGCTCATCGTGCTGTGGTGCGCGGTGGGGCTGATCCAGCTGATCGTCTGCGTCAATCTGTCGAACCTGATGCTGGCGCGGGCGGCCGCGCGCAGCCGCGAATTTGCGATGCGCAGAGCGCTGGGCGCAGGGCGGGGCCGCATTGTGCGCCAGCTGCTCACCGAGAGCCTCATGCTGGCCACCGCCGGTGCGCTGCTGGGACTGGGCCTGGCCGGGGTGGTCCTGGCCTGGCTCGCGCATCAGGGATCGGTGGCGTTGCCGCTGCTGCCCATGCTGCACCTGGACAGAGCGGCGCTGGCATGGACTCTGCTGTTCGCCGTCGGCACGGCTGTTGTTTTCGGACTGGCACCGGCGCTGCGCATGTCGTCAGCGCGCCTGCAGGCAGCGCTCAAGGACGGGGGGCACGGATCGAGCGAGGGACGCAGCCACGACCGGCTCCGCTCAACCCTGGTGGTGACGGAGATCGTGCTGGCCTGCGTGCTGCTGGTGGGCGCGGGCCTGCTGCTGCGCAGCTTCCTGCGGGTGCTCGACGTGGATCTTGGCTTCGAGCCGAGCCGGGCCGCGGCCATCAGCGTGGATTACGACGCCCAGGGAAGCGCCGCGAAGCAGGCGGCGATCTGGCAGCAGGTGGTCACGCGCGCGTCGCAGATTCCAGGCGTGGAAGCCGCGGGGATCTCCGACAACCTGCCCATGAGCCGCAATCGCGGCTGGGGGATTGCGCCGAAGGGCACGGCGCCTCCGAAAAACTCGGATTTCATTCCGGTGTTTGTCTACATCGTCTCGCCTGGCTATCTGAATGCGATGGGGATGCGGCTGGTGGCGGGGCGCGACATCACCTGGGACGACCTGGTGAACAATCGCAACGTGGTCGTCCTGAACGAGACGGTCGCACACCGGCTGTGGCCGGGGCAAAATCCCATTGGCCGAATGGCGATTGCCGGCGGCGCGCTGACGGAAGTCATCGGCGTGATCGCCGACGTGCGCGAAACCAGCGCGGAGGAGACCGGAGACTCACAGATGTATCTGCCGGCCACGAAGCAGTTCGGTCCCGAGGGCTCGTATCTGGTGGTGCGTTCGAAGGTGGCTCCGGCCTCGCTGGCCGGCAGCGTGATGCGGATGCTGCGCGAGATCAACCCCGCGCAGACGGCGTCTGCGTTCACGCCCGTGCAGAGCCTGGTGGATCACGCCACCTCGCCGCGCCGGTTCTTTGTGCTGCTGGTGGGAGCCTTCGCGGGGCTCGGCCTTCTGCTCGCCTCGCTGGGGATTTACGGCGTGATTTCGTATTCCGTCACGCGCCAGACCCAGGCGATCGGCATCCGAATGGCGCTGGGCGCGACGCCGGGCCGGGTTCTGCTCAGCGTGATCGGTCAGACGCTGCGCCTGGCCCTCGCCGGCATCGCGGTCGGAATCGTCGCATCGTTTGCGGTCGCGCGCCTGATTGCCTCGCTGTTGTTCCAGACCGCGCCCACCGACGCGCTCACCTTCACCGGCATGGTGCTGCTGCTGACGGGCGTGGCGCTGCTGGCGGGCTATCTGCCGGCGCGACGAGCCTCGAAGATCAATCCGACGATCGCGTTGCGGGCCAACTGACGCCGCAATACGCCCGGGCGTCGGGCACCCGTTGGATTGCCGCCTGCGACTGGAGTGCCTTGAGTCGCCGTGATGATCGTGAGGCCCGGGTGCGAGTAAGCTGGTCTGCATCGCTCGGAGGCGGAAATCAGCATGAGCACACGGCGCGATTTCGTGAAGATGGCAGCAGGAGCGTCTCTGGCTCCTTCGGTTGGGCGTATTTCTCACGCACTCGCCGCGATGCCGGCGGCGACGGCAGGCCTGGCCGCGAAGGTGTATCTGCAGCCGTTCGACTACCAGGGCGTGCGGCTGCTCGACGGCATGCAGAAGGCGCAGTACGATCGCACGCGCGCCTACTATTTGGCCATTTCCAACGACGATATTCTGAAGGGCTTTCGCGAGCGGGCGGGCCTGCCCGCGCCGGGACAGGCGATGGGCGGGTGGGCACAGGAAAGCACCTCCGGCGTCTTCGGCCAATGGCTGAGCGGCATGGCGCGCATGTACCAGGCCACGGGCGATACGGACATGCGCGACAAAGCCACGGCGCTGATGAACGGATGGGCGGAGGCGTATCGCAAAGACGGAATCCCCGTCTCCTCGCGGCGCACAACGCTGGGCCCCGACCGCGTTCACTACTCCTACGACAAGACGGTGTGCGGCCTGGTGGACATGGGCAAATACGCGGGCAGCCAGGATGCGCTGGCGCTCCTCGAGACGCTGGTCGACTGGGGTGACGCGAGGCTGGACCGCAGCAGAAACCCCGCAACGCCTCAGACTCCCGAGGCCTTCCCCTCCGGCAACGAGTGGTACACGCTCAGCGAAAATCTGTATCGCGCGTATGTGCTCACCGGCAATCCGAAATACAAGACGTTTGGCGATGTGTGGCGCTACGACAGCTACTGGGACAAGTTCGTCGACTCGCCCGATCCCGACATTCACGACCTGCACGCGTACAGCCACGTGAACACGCTCTCAAGCTGCGCGATGAGCTACGGCGTGACCGGCGACGAGAAGTACCGGAAGGCGATCGTGAACGCGCACGACTACTTTCAGCGGGCGCAGTGCTTCGCGACGGGCGGATACGGCCCCGGCGAGAGCCTGATGGCGAACGATGGGTCACTGGGCCGGTCGCTGGAGACGGTGAGCGATACATTCGAGACGCCGTGCGGATCGTGGTCGATCTTCAAGCTCTCGAAATACCTGCTGCAATTCACCGGCGATGCCCGGTTCGGCGACTGGATGGAAAAGGCCGTCTACAACGGCATCGGCGCTTCCCTGCCGATGGCGCCGCGCGGCCGCACGTTCTACTACTCCGACTACCTGCTGGGCGGATGCCGGAAGTCCTGGTATTCCGCGGCATGGCCGTGCTGCTCGGGGACGTATATCCAGGATGTGGCCGACTATCACGACATCATTTACTTCAAGGGTGACCGCAGCCTGCACGTGAACCTCTTCATCCCGTCCGAGGTGGCGTGGAACGTGGACGACACGGCGGTGCAGGTGGAGCAGAGGACAGATTTTCCGGCGTCGGACACGACGACCCTGACCGTGCGGCCCGCGAAGCCGGCGCACTTCGCGATGAAGTTCCGCGTGCCGGGATGGACCAACGGGGCGTGGGTGACGGTGAACGGCAACAAGCAGGCGATCGAATGCCGCCCGGGCACCTGGGCTGGGGTGGATCGCACATGGAAGGACGGCGACCGGATGGAGATTCACCTGCCGATGAGGCTGGCGCTCGCCCCGGTCGACCAGCAGCATCCGCATCGCGTCGCCGCGGTGTACGGTCCAGTGGTTCTGGTGCGCACGCAGGAGACGGTGGTGGTGCCCAATGCCGAGGACATTTCCAAATGGATCGTCTCCAGGGGCCAGGGCCTCGAGTTTCGCGCCGAGAATCGCGCCACGGCGGGGTTTGTGCCTTTCTACAAGCTCGGGTCCGAGACTGGTTACTGTATGTACTTCGATCTGGAGTCGGCGTAGGGTGTAATCGACTATTCGGGGGCGGGGCGCAGGCCACGGTCGAATGCAGGCTGCAGCCGATCGGGCGAAAGAATCCGGTTGGATTCGGCGTAAAGCAGCGTATGCTCAAAGCAGGCCTGATTGAATGTCGATCGGGTCTGCCGTTCTCAGCCAGCCCTCGATCGCTCTCCAAGCCGGCCGTTACCTGGTTGCCGGATCGGAGCTTCTCGACAGGCGAACCCGCAACGGGTACCTGCATCGAGTCCGGCTTCCGCAGTTCACGCAATCTTGCCGGGAAAAGAGGAAATCATGCGATCCGATCTGGTGCACTCCGCCGGACACACCATCAAGAACCGTTTTCTGCTCGCCACGATCGTCATTCGGGCGGTGCGGAAGCTGCACATCAACTCGGCGCGAACCGAAGACACTGCGAATCAGGTATTTACTGATATTTCGAACGGCCGGTATGTTCCCGTCTCTCTTCCCGAGCCGACGCCTCCGCCGCTCATCGAGCCCCTGCTGATTGCGCCCGCAGCCTGAACGGATGGGCCGGGCGCCTGACGCCCTGACTCTCGTTCGGAGCATGCCAGGCTGACGAGCGTCCTTCCTGCCCGAGGGTTCCCGGACTCAATGCACGCTATCCGAGCCTTCGGAAGATTCGCCGCTTCGCGCTAATCCTGCGAGGCAGAAGCCCGCAGTTTCTTCACGTCGAGCAAATCCTGCTCTCGACCGCTGGCGAGCTTGTTGCGGATGAGGTCGTCACGGGAAATCACCGCGACCCGGATCTCCCCTTCGATCTTCGCTTCCACACGGTTCTTCCAGGCCTCGTCGAACGTGATTCCGTCGATCTGCTGGAGAATGTCGATCCGCGCGGGAGGGCTGCCCATCTGAAAGCAGCTGCCGTCCCGAAAATCGGCTGGGGAATAGTCATGCAAAGGCGCGCCGAACTCAGCGAGAGCGCGGTAGATGGCCTCGCTGTTCTCGTCATCGGAGCGGATGAAAATATCGAGATCCTTTGTCGCTCGCGGCTCGGTCCAGGCGCCGAAAGCATAACCACCCACTACGAGGAACTTAACGCCGTGGGCGTCCAGCACGCGTAAGAGTTCTTTCAAGTCGGCGGGCATCATAGTCGCGCGAATCTCCTTTGAACGCGGCGGCAAAACTATAAGCTGCTTCGCTGGCGTCCCACACCGCCGACAAACGCTCGCCAAGAGGCAGGCTCTGCCAGTAGCGGAGGGTCGCCTGCTCCTGTTCGTGTGGGTCGTCGATTCGCAGGATTGTCTTGTCAGGACTCAATTGGACCTCATTCCCCAGCCAGGCAGTGAGACGCGCATTGCCTGTACCCCCAATTATACAAGTAAACGTCCCAGGGAGCCGCCTCTAAACATCTTCCGTGCAACAAGATACGGAATTCCGCGTGGAGGGATTGAGAGTAGCCGCAGAAGCGCGGGAGCTTGCGTCAGTCGTTTGGATTCCTACCTCGCCACGCGTCTCTCCGCGGCCAGCATCGCCCAGCATCCCGCGACCACCAGCAGCACGCTGCCACAGGCCATCACGGCGCCGGGCACTCCCAGCGTCTGCACGTCGCGGAGCAATCCGGCGCCATGCGCGCCCGAATCCACCAGCAGCCAGACCGCAACCGCAATGGCGCAGGCGAGGCCGACCCCCTGCATGATGCGCAGCGGCAGCGTGGCGCGCTCGAGAGCGCGGCGGCGGCGGCGGCGCTCGGCCATCAGCCAGATGCCGGCAGCCGGCGGGGGCGTATGCGTGGCCGCAATCTGCGCGGAATAGCCGCGCAATCCCTGGCGCAGCTGGTCATCGTTACGATTCATGGCTCAACTCCCTGGCGCTGAGGCTGCGGGCCTCGAGAAAGCGCCGCGCCTTGCCCCGCGCGCGAAACAACAGGGTGCGGACGCTCAGGCGGCCCAGGCCGGTGGCCGCCGCAATTTCCGCGTGGTCCATGCCTTCCACGTAGGCGAGCCACAGCAGCTCGCGCTCCTTCGGTTTCAGATGCTTCAGCATGGCGCGCACGTCGATGGGCGTGTCGAGATCGCTGGCCGCTCCGGCTTCGGGCGGTTCGGAGTAAGGCTTGTCGTGCCCGGCGCGCCAGCGGTCGCGCAGCAGATTGGTGGCGATGCGAAACAGGTACCGCCGCAGCGCCGGCGCATCCATGGCGGCCAGGTTGGAAGCGGGCTGCACCAGCAGCCGGCAATAGGTCTCCTGGAGCAGATCGTCGGCCAGGTCGCGCCGCCCGGTGCTGGCCACCAGATAGCCGAGGATGGAGCGCGAGGTGGCGTCGTAGAGCCGCTGGAACTCCAGCTCGCTCACCGGCGCCCCCAGCCGATCCTCCGCCGATCGCAGGGCCCCGTCGATCGCGGGCAGGAACTCATCCGCGGTGTTCACGGTCGATAAGCCCCAGCTGGCGAGAGACAACGACGCTGGCGACTGCCGCAACCAGAAAGCCGATTCCAAGCCCGATCGCTCCTAACCCCAGGATCATAAATCCTGCGTTGTAATCCTCCACGTGATGGTGCACGAACATCATCGCCACGCCGAAGCAGAACAGCACTGCGCCCGCCTGCACGCCGAAGAGGATCTTGCCGTACGGCGACTGCACCGGCGTCGACTCCTCCAGCGTGATGGACTGGAGGAAGTTGCGGCCCGTCTCGTTCGAGGCCAGCGCCACCAGCGCCTCCGACGAATCGATCCGCTGCAGCACCTTCTCCTGCAGCCCGGCCTTGGCTTTGGCGATGAGATACCGCCGCACGGTCGTGAACGCGACCCAAATGATCCAGCTGAACGTGCCGCCCACAACCACGCCCTGCATGGTGTTCCAGAATTCGTTCATCCCTCGTTCCCCTGTGTCCCTGAAATTTGGTGTCTTCACCAGCTACAACGGGGCGAGAGATCGACCGGTTAACAGAACTACGAAAAAAATGCGCAAAGGGGTCCAGGGAACGGCAAAAATCGGGGGAATCCGGGTGGTTACCAGTAACCCCATTCACCCGCCCCACTGCCCACCCAGGGGCTGATTTTCGCTGTTCGGCGCACTTGAATTTAATCTGGCGTTCGAAGTGGCCTATCCTTGATGCTGGTAAAGTCCTGGCAGCGCAACCACTTACCTTGTCTCACCCCAGGACCCGGACACCTTACCGGACCCAGCACCTCATCGCACCGAATAGGGAGAATGTGAGCATGTCAAAAGCTGTTAAATACGCAGAGCGTGCGGTCACCATCGCGGCCCAGGGCGCCTGGACCGTCTTCGAGAAGCTGAACAGCATTAAGCCGAATCCCTCGTTCACACCGAAGTGGTCCGATAAGCCGCTCCTGAAGTCGTGGCAGAAGGAGAAGCCGCCGCTTGGCTGGCCCCGCACCACGGACTCGCTCTGCCCCAAGTGCGTTCCGGAGATCCGCCAGCAGATCATCGACGGCAAGCTGCCCCACGAGATCCTGCTCAACGAGAAGGTGGGCGAGATCAAGGCGCAGATCATTGAGCGCGACGGCCAGATTCTGATGGTGAAGGATTGCCCGAAGCACGGGCACTTTGAAGACGTGATGTCGATCGACACCGCCTTCTTCAAGCATCTCGAGGAAGTCTTCCCCGGCCGCGACATCCGCGCCCACAACGACGACAAGCTGCACAACCACGGCACCTCGACGGTGACCCACGGCCGCGGATCGGTGCTGACCATCGATCTGACCAACCGTTGCAACATGATGTGCGATCCCTGCTTCATGGACGCCAACCAGGTGGGCTTCGTCCACGAGCTGACGTGGGACGACATCAAGACCATGCTGGACAACGCGATCACCATCAAGCCGCGGCGCCAGATGTCGGTCCAGTTCTCGGGCGGCGAGCCGACGCTCTCGCCGTACTTCCTCGACGCAGTCGCGTACGCCCGCAAGGTGGGCTACAACTCGGTGCAGGCCGCGACCAACGGCATCGAGTTCGCCAAATCGAAAGAGCTGTGCAAGGCCGCTGCGGAAGCCGGCCTGCGCTACGCCTACCTGCAGTTCGACGGCATCGGCAACGCCGCCAACTCGCACCGCAAGGTCGGCAACCTGTTCGACGTGAAGATCCAGGCCATCCATAACCTGCACGAAGCCGGCGTCGACATCGTCCCGGTGACGACGATCATCAACGGCATCAACAACGAGCAGGTGGGCCATATCATCCAGTTCGCGCTCAATAACCCCAAGAAGATCAACTTCCTTTCGTTCCAGCCGGTTTCGTTCACCGGCCGCGACGAGGCGGTGAGCGATGAGCGGCGCACGGCGCAGCGCTACACCCTGAGCCACATGGCGCACGACGTAAAGAACCAGACCGGCCTCGGCGAGCCGACGCGCGACTGGTTCCCCATCAGCTTTATGAGCACCTTCAGCGACTGGGCCGACCTCGTCCATGGACCGAACCATGACTGGGGCCAGCTGAGCTGCGGATGCCACCCGAACTGCGGCATCGGCATGGCGCTCATGATCGACAAGGAAACCAAGGAAGCCGTGCCGGTGACGGCCTTCCTGAACGCCGACCGCCTGGCGAAAGACGTAGCCAAGGTGAACGACGCCGCCCGCGGCAAGTTCCTCTCGATCGTCGGCGTTTCCCTCGCGCTGCTGCGCAATTACGATCCCCGCAAGTCGCCCACGCACTTCCGCATCCTCGACCTGCTGCAGAAGTTCGACAAGTGCTTCGGCGCCACCGGCCGCAACTACGGCAAGGTGACCGGCGACCGCACCATGGCCGACATCGAGAAGCGCCGCGCGGACCGCTGGAACTTCCTGTTCATCGCCGGCATGTGGTTCCAGGACCTGTTCAACTACGACTTCCGCCGCACCGAGCAGTGCATCATTCCCTACGCGACGCAGGAAGGCGAAATCAGCTTCTGCGCGTACAACACGGGGATCGGCTGGCGGAACATCATTGAGAAGATGCACATGACGGCCACGCTCACCAAGTGGTACGAGGAGCACGGGAGGCATGAAATCTTCGCGGGCGGCAAGAAGGTCGGCATGGAGACGACGGAGCACACGCTGCAGCTGAACCAGGAGCATGTGAACGCCGCCGCCAACGACACTTTCGACAAGCTGGGCATCGCCAAGAACGCGCGCGAGGAGAAGATCCGCGCCCGCGACGCGAAGCTGAAGCAGGACGCCGAGAATGCGCGCATGGCCAAGCTGTACCGCGAGCAGATTCTGGGCGAGAAGCCGGTCGAAGGCCTCGTCACCATCGACAACATCGCTCCCGCACCGAAGGCCGAAAAGGCTGAGCCGGTGATGGGGGACTAAGCCGTCCAGGCGCACGCGGCTTCGCCGCAAGGACTGCGCGTCCAGCGGAACGCGCCTTCGGCGCAAAAACAAAAACAAGGGCCATCCGGAAACGGATGGCCTTTTTGCTTGCCGGAGCCGGGGGATTGGTCACTTTGTGGGTTTCGGGGGGAGCAGGGTGGGCCGACGCCGCAGGCGCGCAACTGCGAACTCAGAACTGACAGCTGATAACCAGCAACTACCCGCCGCTCTTCATCGCCATGGGCAAAAATCGCTTCGCCCTCGCGCGCATGGCTGGGATCGAACTCCGCTGCGCAGCCTCCAGCGCCTCGTCACGGATCGCTGCATCTCGCGCGCCCAGCACCAGCAGCGCTTCGAGCGCCATCGCCCGCACCGCGGTCCGCTCCTCTTCGCGCAGGCGTTCGCGGATGGTCGGCAGCAGACGCCGCCGCTGCGCCGCGGTGCCCGCATTGAGCGCGGCGGCGACGATT
>DATJTG010000016.1:0-13196 GCA_035503555.1 Acidobacteriaceae bacterium
TGCTGGTGGCCAGCGACCGCAATGTGAATCTGGTGACGGTCGACGGTACGATCAGCCCGCTGGATCTGCTGCACCTGCGGGGACACTTCGGGATTCCGCGGTTCAGCGGGGATCAGTTCGAAAACGCGAAGTGAATCCGGCCAGGACGAGGCCCGCGACAATCACCGCACTGCAGAGGTATGCGAACACGTCACCGTAGCGGGTGTAAAAAGTGAGATCGCTGCGGTAGCCGTAGCGGACGGCCAGCGAGGTGAGCGTATGCCGTGGCGCTGAGAAGGTGACACGCCCGCGCGGGTCGATAGCCGTGGTGACTCCGGAGTTAGTGTCGAGCAGGAGCCAGCGCTGGTTCTCGATGGCTCGCATGCGAGTCATGTTGAGATGCTGCCATGGCGCGCTGGTGTCGCCGTACCAGCCATCGTCGGAGAGGTTCACGAGGACCTGTGCGCCGTTCAGAGCGAAGCGGCGGATCTCATCGGCGAAAACCGATTCGTAGCAGATGAAAACACCAAAGGTGTGGCTCTGGCCGTCAGTGCCGGAGGCTGTGAAGACTTTGCGTTCGCGTCCGGGGGTGAGGTCGCTGAGCTGGTGGGTAAGCTTGGGGGCGAAGAAGAAGGCGCTGCGGTAGGGGATGTATTCGCCGAACGGGACCAGGTGAATCTTGTCGTAGCGTCCCTGCACGGAGCCGTCGGGATTGGTGAAGACGGCGGAATTGTAGGTGCCGCTGGAGTCGACGCCAAGCATGCCGGCGATGAACGGCGCATGGGCGGTGGTGGCCGTTTGCGCGAGGATCGCTTGCGTGTGAGGATTGTCGGACTGGAACCACGAGGCAACTTCCGGCCAGAGGACGACGCCGGGGGGCGGCGTGTTTTCGGGGCAGGCACGCGCGGGCGGGGCGGCGTCGGGCAAGTTCTGCGTGGGTGGCATGCCGGAGTAAGCAGGCGTGCAGGTTTGCTGCGCGGCACTTGCGATCCATCGCGGATCGCCGTTCCACTCACCCCCCTGCCAGTTGTCGTTGTTGCCGACGTCGATGTTGGGTTGGAGAAGGACGGCGTAGGTGGAGGTGGGGGCAAACTTAGGGATTGGATGCAGCGGCGTCCAGACCAGAATGAAGGCAAAGACAAAAACCAGGACCCAGCGGCGCCAGTTGCGCAGCGCGGCACGAGACAGGGCGAATGAAACCAAAAACACATTTGCAAGGACGACCGCGAAAGAGATGCCATAGACGCCGGTCCAGGGAGCGAGCGTGATGAGGCCGAGGCTACCGACCTGCGAATACCCAAGCTGATCCCAGGGCACCGACGTCAGGCGCGCAGCGAGCAGTTCGATCGCGGTCCAGAGAAACGGTGCCAGCAGCAGGGAGCGTGCGAGGCCGAAGCGGCGGCGGAAGAAGGCCAGCAGCAGTCCGAAGAGTCCGAAGTAGAGGCCGAGGATGGCGGAAAAGAGCAGGAGCATGCCGGCAGCGCCGAAGGGCGGCATGTTTCCGTAGTGGAGCATCGTCTGGTAGATCCAGTAGCAGTTCAGGGCGTACCAGAGGATTCCGCTGAGATAGGCCGTCAGCGCGGCGCGGCGCAAATAGCGAGGATGCTCAGCCGCGCGCTCGTTGAGCAGCGCCCAAAGCAGCGGGACGAGGGCGATAAAGGCGAGCAGACTGCGCCAACGGGGCAGGGGCCCGGCGACGGGGAAGCAGAAGTCCAGCAGAACCGCGGAAATCAGCCCGAGAAAAATGGACGTCTGGAGGGATCGGTGATCCGATCCGGGCGGCGCGGCGAGCGAAGCTTGTGCGGAGCTGGCCACGGCGGCAGGGTCGCTAATCTTTGCCGAACAGCTCGGTGAGGTCCTCAAAAAAACTGATGAGGATGACAATAAGTGAGCCAGCGGCGCCGATAAAGAACAGCCACGTAAGCAGCGTCATGACGGCGTGGGCGAGAGCGATCACAAGTACAGGGTACAGGGAACAGGGATCAGGGAACAGGGGATAGGCAATCGCGGCGGCCTGGATGCGTGCCGCGGGCTGGTGGCCTGGTTGGGAACTGGGTGCGGGTTGGGTTGTCCATTTACCACAGAGACACGGGGGCGCATGGTAGGATGAAGCCAACTGCAGCCCCCTTTCAGGCGTTTCCGGGAAGAATCCCAGCGAGTTCTTTCGCTCGTGAACGCCCCTGTGGTAGTAGGTCCTTATCCATGCCTGTGGCTTCGAGAGAGATCCTCGACTTTCAGGGCTGAGGTGATATGAACGAACCTGTCTCCATTGCCGTTGTTGGATCGGGGTACGTGGGTCTGGTCGCCGCCGTGTGCTTTGCCGAGATCGGCCATCGCGTGGTCTGCGTCGACAACGATGAGGCCAAGGTGCGCACGCTGCGCGATGGCGGCGTACCCATCCACGAGGAGTATTTACCGGAGCTGCTGAGCCGGCGCCGCTCGAACGGCGTCGAGTTCACGTCGGATCTGCGTTCGGCCACGCAGGGCGCGGATGCGATTTTCATTGCGGTGGGGACTCCCCAGGGCCAGATGGGCGTCGCCGACTTGTCGTATGTGGACGGTGTGGCGAGCGAGCTCGCGCGTTCGATCAACGACTATAAGGTAATCGTCGAAAAGAGCACTGTGCCGGTGGCCACGAACGAATGGATCCGCCGGGTGCTGGAGCGGAATCGCGTGCCTCGTGATCTTTTCGACGTGGCATCGAATCCGGAGTTTCTGCGCGAGGGCACCGCAGTCAGTGACTTTTTGCATCCGGATCGGATTGTGGTGGGCGCCGACAGCGATCGTGGCGCCGAGGTGCTGCGCAGAATTCACGAACCGCTCACCTCAGGGGCCTATTACCGATCGGAAAAGGCAGTACCAGGAACGCGCTCCGCTGACAACCCGCCCCCGATCGTGATGACTTCGACGAAGGCTGCGGAAATCATCAAGCACGCGTCGAACGCATTTCTGGCGACAAAGATTTCGTTCATCAATGTGGTCGCGAATATTTGCGAAGCGGCGGGCGCCGATGTGGAGGAAGTGGCGCGCGGTATCGGCCTCGATTCGCGTATCGGGCCCAAATTCCTGCGGGCCGGCATCGGATATGGCGGCTCCTGCTTTCCGAAAGATGTGGCGGCTTTCCGGCATGTGGCCGAGCAGATGAACGTGGACTTCTGCCTGCTGAAGGAAGTGGAGCGCATCAACGACGATCAGAAGCGGCGGTTTTTCCAGAAGGTGCGCTCCGCATTGTGGACCTTCCGCGGCAAAAAGATCGGAGTGCTGGGGCTGGCATTCAAAGGAGGCACCGACGATGTGCGCGAGTCACCGGGGATCGAGGTCGTGCAGCAATTGATCGGCGAAGGCTGCACCGTGCGGGCGTTCGATCCGGCTGCCATGGAGCGGACCAAGGACCTTATCCCGGAAGGCCCGCAGATGCAATACGTCGGCGACGCGTACGAGGCTGCACAGGATGCAGATGCGCTCCTGATCCTGAACGACTGGCAGGATTTTGCAGAACTGGATTTGAGAAAGCTTTACGCGACGCTGCGCTATCCCATCGTGATCGATGGTCGGAATCTATACGACCCATCCCGTATGGCCTCCGCCGGATTTACCTACCTCAGCGTGGGTCGGCCGACCGAACTTGCCCCTGGGGGAAAGCGCAGCGGGGCAATCGGCGCCGTGAGCGCAAAACTGACACTCTAATCCAGGTAAGAGTGAAGGCGCTGCGGCGCCATGCTCCGATGTCTCGCGATGCCCAGCGCCTGGACGCGCACGCGCAGATATCAAGGGACAACAATGGCTCAGATTAAAAGCCCGTGGCAGACGAGCTTCGACCGTGTGGTTTCGGGCGGATTAGGCGCGGTAGCGCGGGTATGGTTTGTCGGCCGGCGTACACCCCGGCCGGATGCGGACTACCCGGCGCAGGTGCGCTCCGTCCTGCTCATCCGCCCCGAGGGCCTGGGGGACATCATTCTGACGCTGCCGGCGATTGCGTGGCTGCGCCGCGCAAGTCCCGGCGTCAGGATTGCGATGGCGGTCCGGCCGCTGTTTGCGGACTTTGTGCGGGATATCGGGATCGCGGACGAGACGATTGCGCTCGATTATCCGAAAAAGAGTACCCTCGCGCTGGATCGGCTGATGCCGTTTTTCCGCCAGGTCATCCATCTGCGCCGGAAATATGACGTTGCCTTCGATTTTCGAGGCGATCCGCGCAACGCGATGCTGGGCGCCTGGAGCGCGAGGATGGTGGCCGGGGAATTGGCGCCGGGAACAGATTTCCTGCTCTCCTATGGCCAGAAGCTGCAGTTCGACTGCTCGCGCGCGGTGCAACATCTGCATCTGGTGAGGCTGGGTGCTCCGATCGCGGAAAGCGAGACCGCGGTTCTTGCCGAATGCCGGATCAGCGCCAATCCTGCGATGGTGGAAGCCGCGCGGCGATACACCGCCGGACTGAGCAACTTTGTCATCCTGCACCCAGGCGCATCCATTCCGAGCAATCGCTGGACGGTGCGGCAATGGCAAGTGCTGGCGCAGCGACTGGCGCAGGACGGATTCGAACTCGTCTTCACTGGTGCAGGAACCGAAGAGGTGGATCTCGTCGCCGCCATTCTGAACCAGGACCTGGGCGGCAGACTGAAAGTGCTGAATCTGGCCGGCAAATCGACGGTCTCCGAATTGGCAGGTGTTGTCTCTCTGGCGCGCGCGGTCGTCTCGCCGGATACGGGAATTGCCCACGTGGCCCACGCTCTGGGCACACCTGCCGTGACGCTGTTCGGGCCCGGCAGTGAGATTCTGAATGGCTATCTGAATCCTAAAAACCGGGCGTTGTGCGTGACCCTGCCGTGCCGTCCCTGCATGGCAGCGCAGTGTCCCAGAACCGATTTTCCGCGGGAATGCATGGAGCGGATCAGCGAAGATGCGGTGTACGAGGCCCTGCATCAGGCCATGGCCCATGCCGGGCCGGTGCGAGCTCCCGGCTCGACCAGAGAGCAGTCCTCTGTCTCCGGCAATGTCCTCCCGGGTTGATTCGGGCATGGAAATAACGGCGCGGGAAGAGGGAGTGCGGGAGACGTTCGAGGAACTGGCGCTGGCGACGGCCTGAGCACCGCGCGCCGGACTGGAATCAGGCCGAGGGTGCGAGCAACTGGACGGCTGCAGCCAGGGAATCGACTGAGGCATCGGCCAGTGCGGCGGCCTTTTCGCCTCCGGGCTTGCGGGTGGCAGGATCGCCCTCGATGAAAACGGAACGCATGCCAAGGTTGCGGGCGGCCTCGATATCGGAAAGAGAGTCGCCGATGAGGAGGCTGTTGACCGCAGATGCTTCAGGAAAGTCGCGAAAGGCCTGCAGGAACAGGCCAGGGCGAGGTTTGCGGCAGTCGCATTCGTTCTTATCGTGCGGGCAGAAATAGAAGGCGTCGATATGCGCGCCGTGGGATTGCAGATGCTGGCGCAAAGTGGCGTGCAGGGTATTGAGGTCCGCGACCGTATATTTGCCCAGCGCGATGCCGCGCTGGTTGCTGACGACGATCACGCGGCGGTTCGAGCGGTTGATCGCGGCGATCGCTGCCTCAACGTCCGGAAGGATGTGGAAGTCGTCCCACCGGGCAATGAACTGGTTTTCTGGCGCCTTGCGGTTGATGACCCCGTCGCGATCGAGAAAAACGTATTGAATGCCGGTGAAGTGAGCGGTCATGGGGCAGGAGAGATCGACGAGAGAGCGAGAGGCGGGATAATGCCTTTATGATAACGGATACTGCCTCATTTGCTCGCAGCACAGGCACCGACAATCCCCGGGGGATACCATGGCAGACGCGCCTGAACCGTCAATCATTTTCGAGAAAGCGATCGCCGAGCATCTGCGCGTGATCGAAGCGATGCACGCGCAAGCGCCGATCCTGCAACGGATTGCCGAGGAGATGACGCGTGCGGTTCTGCACGGCGGCAAGGTCCTGTGGTGCGGCAACGGAGGCAGCGCCGCCGACGCCCAGCACATGGCAGCAGAGTTCGTGGGGCGGTTTCGTCGCGAACGGAAAGGCCTGGCCTCCATCGCGCTGACCACCGACACCTCGATCCTGACGGCCGTGGGGAACGATTACGGGTATGAGCAGATCTTTCGCCGGCAGGTGGAGGCGCTGTGCGCGCCAGGAGATATGGTGGTGGGGATTTCCACCTCGGGGAACAGCCGCAACGTATGTCTGGCGCTGCAGGAAGCGAAAAAACTGGGCGCGTGCACGGTGGCGTTCACAGGGCAGGGCGGCGGTGCGATGGCGGGCATGGCCGACGCTGCGATCTGTGTTCCATCGAAGGACACGGCGCGGATTCAGGAAGCGCATATTCTCTGCGGGCACATGCTGTGCGACTGGGTGGAAGCGATGGTGTGCAGTTTGGAAACGGAAAAGGACGCGGTGACGCGATGATGCAGGATCTTCACCGGGTCATTGGTCTCATTGAAGGCGACTGGCGGCAGAAGCGGGTGCTGGTGGTCGGCGACGTGATGCTCGATCGCTATATCTGGGGCAATGTGGAGCGGATTTCCCCGGAAGCGCCAGTGCCGGTAGTTACTGCGCTGGACCGCAACGAGCGCCCCGGCGGTGCGGCCAACGTGGCCATGAACGTCGCCGGCCTGGGGGCCGAGGCGTGGCTGTTTGGTTTCTGCGGCGAAGATGCGGATCGCGCGGCGCTGGGGCAGCTGCTGGCGGAAAGCAGCGTGGTGTCGCATCTGACGCCGGTGGCCGGGCATCCGACGACCAGCAAGCTGAGAATCCTGAGCGGGCGGCAGCAGATGCTGCGGCTGGACATGGAGCGCACGGATGGATATCCGCCCGATGCGTACGCGGCGTTGATTGCTCAGGTCGAGGCTGCTCTGGATGGCGCCGATGCTGTGGTGCTGTCGGACTACGCGAAGGGGGTCCTGAGCGAAGAGGTTTGCCAGCGTGTGATCCAAACCTCGCGGCAACGGGGTGTTCCGGTTCTCGTGGATCCCAAACAGAAGGATCTGCGGCGCTACCGCGGTGCGACGACGGTTTGTCCGAATAAGTCGGAGTTGGCCGCAGCGGCCGGAGTTCCAGCGCAGGACCAGGAAGCGCTGCTCGCAGCGGGGCAAAGACTGGCGGCTGCGCTGGGCATCGATTATTTAACAGCCACGCTGAGCGAGAAGGGCATTGCGGTGTTGCGGCCTGACTCGCAGTATCTGGCGCCGGCGCAGGCGCGCCAGGTGTTTGACGTATCGGGCGCCGGAGACACGGTGATCGCCACGCTGGCTCTGGGAGCCGCGAGCGGGCTGGAAGTGGAAACCTCCGTGCAGCTGGCCAACGTCGCGGCAGGCATTGTGGTCGGCAAGGTGGGGACAGTTCCCGTATCGCGGGACGAACTGCTGATCGCCCTGACCCCACAGATCGATCTCCATGCGCAGGAAAAGGTGCTCACACTCGATCCTCTGAAGGTGCGCGCGTCCGCATGGAAATCGGCAGGCGAAAGGATTGTCTTTACGAACGGCTGCTTCGATCTGCTGCACATCGGGCATGTGACTCTCATCGAAGATGCACGGCGCGCGGGTGACCGGCTGGTGGTGGGCATCAACAGCGACGCATCGGTGAGCGCACTGAAGGGGCCTGCACGCCCAATCGTGGGAGAGCGCGAGCGAGCAAGGATTCTGGCGGCTCTGGCCGCGGTCGACGCGGTGATCGTCTTCGACGAGCCGACGCCCCTCGAACTGATTCTTGAACTGCGGCCCGATGTGATCGTGAAAGGCGGCGACTACCACGAGAGCACCGTGGTGGGCGCGAAAGAAGTCCGCTCGTGGGGCGGCTCCGTCAAAATTGTTCCGATCGTGGAAGGATTCAGCACGACGCGCCTGATCGCGAAGGCTGCGCTTCCGGAGAGCACACCGGTGCCCGCCGGCGCCGGGCGGCGTGAAAGCCGATAAGCGCGTGGAACAAGAGCCCCTGTAAGCCTTCTATGCGACTGGTTCTCATCTCCAACTACATTCCTGAGTCGTCGCAAAGCATGCTGCGCTACGCGCAGATGCTGAGCCGGATTCTGGAAGGACGCGTCGAAGAGGTGCGCGTCGTGCATCCCCCGGCCCTTGTGGGGAGATTGCCGTTCCTGCGCAAACATCTCGGCTACGTCGACAAATTTCTACTGGGGCCGTGGTGGCTGCGCTGGCAGTGCCGCGGCGCCGATGTCGTGCACGTGTGCGATCACTCCAACGCCATGTATTTGCCCTGCGCGGGCAGGACTCCGGCGCTGATTACCTGCCACGATCTGATCGCCGTTCGTTCCGCGCTCGGGGAACTGGAGAGCATAGGGCTGCGCACGGGAATCACGGGAAGGATTTTGCAGCGTTGGATCCGATCTTCGCTGGCGCGCGCCGGCTACGTGGTCTGTGTTTCAGCCGCGACCGAAAAAGATGTGCTGCGGCTGGCATCGGGTCCGCACATGAAGATGCGCGTCGTGCACCTCCCTCTGAATCGGCGCTATGCGCCCGCCACAACGGAGCGCATCCGGGCGGTGCGAGCGAAATTCGGCCTGGGTCCGGAAGATCCGTACTTTTTTCACGTCGGCACGAACGACCGATACAAAAACCGCGAAGGCGTACTGCGGATTGTCGCCGAGCTGAGGAAGTATCCGCAGTTCCAGGCCTTTCGCGTAGTGCTGGCCGGGAAGCCCTGGACGGGAGCCCTGAGCGAGCTCGTTGGGTCGCTGGGGCTGGAAGGCACGGCGATCGAGGGCGGCTTTGTGACCGACGAAGAGCTGGAAGCTCTCTATACGGGAGCGGCAGCGTTGCTGTTCCCTTCGCTGATCGAGGGCTATGGCTGGCCGCCGCTCGAAGCCCAGGCCTGCGGCTGCCCGGTGATTACGACCCACCGCGGATCGCTGGCCGAAGTTGCCGGCGATGCGGCCATCATCATCGATCCGGACGATGCGGCCGCAGCGGCCGCGACGATTGCGGAGCAATGGGGCCGGCGCGAAGCTCTGCGGGAAGCAGGATTCCGCAATCTGGAGCGATTCCAGGAGGGCCCGTTTGCCGAGGCGATGCTCCGCGTTTACGAAGAAGCCGCCACGACGCAGAGGAACGAAGCGCGCTGACGAAATTCCCTGATGTAAAAAATATTTGACATGGATCCCGCAGGCGCGCTAAGGTCTCCCATGTAAAACATTTTTTACATGGAGCGGATCTCGATGACAAGCCTTTCCTACCGGGAGAAGACGCTGTACGCTTCGCTGCTTGCGGAGTTGTTGCTGTACGGCACGTTCCTCGTCCTGCACGGGCAGGGGACCCTGAATCAGGTGGCGGGGATCATCGCGGCCATCATCCTGGCGCAAGTCGCAGTGCAGGGCGTTATCGCAGCGCTGACCCGCAATCGTACGACTGATGAGCGGGACAAACTGATCGAGCTGCGCGGCTACCGCACCGGCTACGTGACGCTCGCCTTTCTCATGGTTCTGGGACTGGGCATGCTGTGGTTTCACGCGGCCATCGGCCACCTGAATCTCGATAGCCGGAGGATCGGCCTGCACTTCCTGAATGTGTTCTTCGGGATGCTGGTGATTTCAGACATCACGAAGACCATTGCGCAGATCGTGTCGTATCGGAGAGCGCTCTGATGCCGTCGATTCGAAATCAGATTAAGGAATTGCGGGCGGCGCGGAACCTGACGCAACAGGAACTGGCCGACCAGGTGGGCGTCACGCGCCAAACGGTCATTGCGATGGAACTGGACAAGTACTCGCCATCGCTGGAGACGGCATTCAAAGTCGCGCGGGCTCTTGGCGTGCCGCTCGAGCAGTGCTTCCAGTACGAGCCGCGCGGGAAGAGATAACAGCGCTCAGGGTGCAGCGTTCAGAAAAGCGGCTCGGGCTGGCGGCGGATCCAAAGCCGGGCGGTGATAGCTCCGAAGAGGAATCCGCCGACGTGGGCGAGATATGCGACTCCCCCGGTCTTGACGCTGGCGACAGTCCCCGCGTCGAAGAGCTGGATGAGGAACCAGAAGCCGATGAGCAGGACGGCGGGAATGTAGGTGATGCGGATGAAGATGAGGATAATGAGCACCGAGCGGATGCGGTCGCGCGGGTAAGTGACGATGAACGCGCCCATGACGGCAGCGATGGCTCCGCTGGCGCCGATGCATGGCAGGCGCGAGGCGGGATTGCCGGCGATCTGCGCGAGCATCGCGGCTACGCCGCCCAGCAGGTAGAACACCAGATAGCGAAAGCGGCCCATGGCGTCTTCGATCTCCGGTCCGAAGGCCCAGAGATAAACCATGTTGCCGATGATGTGCAGCCAGCTGCCATGCATGAACATGGCGGTGAAGATGGTGATCCACGCACGGCCGGCGACGATGTGCGCGGGGATCGCGGCCCAGTGCATGACGAAGCGTGGGCCGCCGAGCAATTCGCGGAAAAAGACGTACGCGTTCGCGGCGATGATGAGCACCGTTACGATGGCGAAGCGGCGCGTGCGGCGCGAGGCGTCTGAGAGCGGGATCAGGGTTCCCATGAGGGTGTGAGGTTACAGGTTACAGGTTGCCAGGGGCGAGTGGACCGATGATCGGTACGATCACTTCTTCGGCAGCGCGCGCGTGAAGGCGAGAGCCGCGTCCAGGAGTCGCTGCCGCGTGGCATCGTCCGCGTAAGCCTCAGGCGCGGCGCGGACGTAGCCTTTCATGCGGCGGCTGCGCATGACGACGGGCGTGATGCCCGCGATCTCGAGCGCCCAGGCTTCGTTGTCCGGTCCAATGCGCAGCATCAGCCTGCCCTTGCGCGCTGCGGCGAGCAGATTGCCGTGCAGGAGCCAGGCCAGCCCGCCGAACATGGGCTTTTCCGTGAGACCGGAGAGATTGCCCAGCGTGCTGACGACGAGCTCCTCCAGACCGGGATCGCGGGGCATGGGGAGATTGTAGGAGAAACAGCCGGGAGCGGCGAGCCGGAGAGACGTGGCCGCCGCGATCAGCGTTGCGCGAGCCCGATGAGATCGGCAAGCTCCTGCTCCAGAGTCTTCGCGGCCTCGGCTTCGTCCACGTTCGGAGCGAGAGGCACGGTGATCGCGATGGAACTGCCCCCCATCGGCCGTGGCGTGACGCGCACATAGGCGCCGCCGCGTCGATTGTTGGCCATCGAGCGAACAATATCCACGGCGAGCGCGGAGGGGTGCAGAACCACTTCTACGTCGAAGGTCTCGCCGATTTTCGTGACGCGAAAGTGCCCATCGACACGCTCGATGGCGTCGGCAAATGTGGGAGCCCACCTGGGAATGTTGCTGGGCTCGGCAAGAACTCGATAAATGACGGACGGCTCCAGATTGGTTTCGGCGGCGCGGGTCGTGGTTTGAGGCGGCATACGTGTTTAGAGTCGGCAGGCCGGCACTGCGATGCAAGGCAAACGAACCCCGTACGAAGAGTCGCCTCTCAAAATGTGATCGACGGCAGCCATGCTCCGCGAGGCTCGTTGTAGAGGCCCATCGACATGAGCGTCATCGGCTGCGTGACGCGCAAACCGTTGGCGAGGCACCAGCGCAGCATCTCCGTATTGCGTGAGGGCAGCAGGACGCCTGGTCCGCCGTAGGAATCGGCCGAAGCGAGCAAAGCCTGAAGGTCCTGGTTCGATTCGCACGTGGTGTGGCCGAAGAAACCGAGGTGGCTGGAATAGCCGGTGACGCGGCCCCCGCGCTCGACGATCAAAGCCGTACCGCGCTCGACAGCAAAAGCGAGCTCGGCGGCGCGGGCGAATCCATGCACGCGGTGCGAGAGCGCGTTGCAGAAGTTGAGATCGGCCTCCGTGGCGGACCGCACTGCGCAGCCTGCGACCGTGCGCTCGCGCGGCGTGCCCTGGATGCAGCTCAGTGGCTCGCGCACATCGAAGCCGAGGCTGGCGTAGAGCGAGAGCGAGCGGTTGTGAAAGGCGGCTTGCACCAGGCGAACGCCGGCGGCCCGCTGCTCGCGCGCGCGCTCAAGAACCTCGAGCATGAGGCGGCGGCCGATTCCGGCGTTCTGCACCGTGGGATCGATGGTGATGGGGCCGATGCCTGCGATGATGGACCGTTCATCGAGAACATTGCTGCCGACGAGGCGGCCGTCGAGCTCCGCGACGACACAGTAGAAGCCGGGTAAGCCGAAGAGCATGGTCATGAAGCCGGTGGTGACTTCGCCATTGGGCAAGTCGCAGGGGAAGTTGTGCTGGGCGCTGATGTGCGAGAAGGCTTCGTAGCAGATCTGTCCGCAGATCGCGGCGTCATCGGGCGTGGCCCGGCGCAGGGTGAGGGCGGCGTTGGTGGCAACGGACATCGGGATGCCTCAGGGAATTGGAGCAGTATACCCGGCAACGCCAGCCATGCGTCGCATGGAGCGCGCGAAAAGAATTCTTGCCATGAAGAAAGCGATGGATTCACCGCGCGGGGTTCAGAGATTTGCCGTGCCGGTTCCCCGCGAGCGGAGCTTGCGCGCGCAGGCGCCGGTTGACCAGATCGCCCACGCGATGAACGGCGGTTGAAAGAGCAGACGGGCGAAGCGCTTGCTGTCAGTGTCGAGCCCGAACGCGTTGCTGCGGCTGCGCCATTGCGCGAGGTTGCCGGGGAAGACGGCAACGAAAAAGGCCGCGGTGAGCCGTCCCACGAGGGCTTTTTGCCGGGGCGACAGGACCAGCGCGGAGCCGAGAGCGATTTCGACGATTCCGGACTGCAGAACGACGGTTTCCGGATCGAGCGGGAGCCACGCCGGCACCTGCCCCTTGAAGGCCTCACGCCCGACGGTGAGATGCGAAACGCCGGAGGCCGCCAGCGCTACACCGAGCGCGACGCGGGCGGCGTTCTGGACGGGCGTGGTCGTCGTGTCAGGCTGCGACGGCATCGACGGATACCGCTCCTTTCAATGCGCAGGGGGCGAACGCACTGATTTCACCGGCATTGTCCATCAGCTTAGCGGGCTACCGCCGCTCCCACACCATCCCGCTGAAACATCCCCCGAATTCCGCGCAACGCTTGCCGCGTCCGTTCTTCGTTCTCGATCAAGGCGAAGCGGACGTGCCCGTCGCCGTATTCGCCGAAGCCGATGCCTGGGCTGACGGCGACTTTCGCGTCCTGCAGCAGGCGCTTCGAGAATTCAAGAGACCCGAGCGATCGGTACGGCTCGGGGATGGGCGCCCAGACGAACATCGTCGCCTTCGGGCTGGCCACTTCCCATCCGGCCTTGTTGAGTCCCACGACGAGCGCGTCGCGGCGGCTGTGGTAGTTGTCGCGA
>DATJTG010000017.1:0-7460 GCA_035503555.1 Acidobacteriaceae bacterium
TGGAGATCTCAAACAACGGCTCATCGCGCTGGACCGTGTCGCCGACGTTCTTCAGCCACTTGGTGATGGTGCCCTCGAAGATCGACTCGCCCATCTGCGGCATGATCACGTCGTGCCGCGCGCTGCCCGCATCCGGCTTCGATTCCGCCGGAACCGGCGGCTGCGTCTGCTGGGCTGGCGGAGCGGCCGCTTTGCTCTCTTCAGTCTTCGCCGGAGCCGGCTCGGACTTCGCGGGCGCAGAAGCCTTGGGAGCCGCCGCCGATCCAGCCTCGCCGATCACCGCGACCACGGTGTTCACCTGCACGGTCGAGCCTTCCGGCACCTTGATCTCCGCCAGCACGCCGGCGGCGGGCGATGGAATCTCGGCATCGACCTTGTCGGTGGAGATTTCAAACAACGGCTCGTCGCGCTGCACGGTGTCGCCCGGCTTTTTGAGCCACTTCGTGATGGTGCCCTCAATAATCGATTCGCCCATCTGGGGCATCAGAACATCGCTTGGCATGGATCGCTGTCTCCGCGTTCAGAAAAAGGTTGAGTGCGCAGGTTGCTGAGGATCGTGGATTTCGCGCTCGTACGGCGCGGGTTGCGGCGTAACTTTCGATTATAAATCTGCATGCGCGGTCGCCTCCTCAGCGGGTTTGCCGGCATGTGCCAGCAGCGCATCGAGCGATTCCACGCTCAGCACGTGGCAATCGAAGACCCGCCCGAATTGCCGGGCAACGCTGTTGCGCACGGCTTCCATCGACGGCGGCGGATCGGCCTCGAGTTCGAGGCTGGTGACGGCGCGATCCGCGATTCCGCAGGGCACGATCAAATCGAAGTCGCGCAGATCAGGGTCGACATTGAACGCAAATCCATGCGACGTGATGCCGCGCGCAATGTGAACGCCAATGGCGGCAATCTTCTTCTCCTGCACGCTGCCCCCGGCCAGCGTCCAGACGCCCGTTCTGCGTTGTACGCGCGCTGTCGGCACGCCGAAATCGCCGCAGGAGCGGATGAGGGCTTCTTCCATTTTGCGAACGAAGTCGACGGCGCCCAGCCGCGGCGAGAAGCTGCGCAGATCGAAGATGGGATAGCCGACCAGCTGGCCCGGTCCGTGATACGTGACGTCGCCGCCGCGATTGATCTCGTGCACCTCCACGCCGCGATACGCGAGGAACGCATCGCTGGCGAGGATGTTCGCGCGGCTGGCATTGCGCCCCAGCGTGAGCACCGGCGGATGCTCGAGCAGGACCAGGGTGTTGCCGATCTGGCCTTCGTGCACCGCATCGACCAGCCGGCGCTGCAGTCCGAGCCCCTCGGCATAAGGAACCCGACCGAGATTGAGGAGGTTGAGGATCATGGATTGAGCAACCCGGCCAGCCAGCAAGTCAGCCCGTTAACCGGTCTTTAGCTAACCGCTTTCCAACGGACCGCTTTTCAATTGGCCCTTACCTGACCGATTCTTGCCTGCCTCTACACATTGATCGCCATGCCCTCCACCGCGCCGAATCCGTCGAGCATCGCTTCGGCCAGCGTGGGGTGAGCATGGATGGTGAACATCATTTCCTCGACCGTCGCTTCCAGTTCCAGCGCCGTCACTGCTTCGGCAATGAGTTCCGTCGCCTGCGGCCCAATGATGTGTACACCCAGCACTTCGCCGTACTTCTTATCAGCGACGACTTTGATGAACCCCTCGTGCGAGTTCACGATCGAGGCCTTGGAGTTGGCCGAGAACGGGAACTTGCCCACCTTCACGTCGTAGCCCTTCTCTTTGGCCGCGGCTTCGGTCAGGCCCACGCTGCCGATCTGCGGCTCGGTGTAGGTGCAGGCGGGAACGCGGTCGCGCCGCACCGGGCGCGCGTATTTGCCGGCAATCTTCGCAACGACAACCATACCGGCCATCGCGCCGGTGTGGGCCAGCTGCGGCAGCCCGGCGACGATGTCGCCGATCGCGTAGACGCCCGGCTCTTCGGTCTGCATCCACTCGTTCACCTTGATAAAGCCGCGATCGGGCTTGATCTTTGTCTTCTCGAGGCCGATGTTCTCCACGCGCGGCGCCCGGCCCACGGCCACCAGCACCTTCTCGGCTTCTCTCACCACCTGCTTGCCGTCCGATGCGGTGAAGGTGACCTTGGCCCCGGTCTTCGTCTTCTCCACCTTCTCGACTTTCGCGCCCACGTTGATGTCGATGCCGCGTTTGCGGAAGGTGCGCGCCAGCTCCTTGCTCACGTCTTCGTCCTCGTTGGGCACCACGCGCGGCAGGAACTCGATGATGCTGATCTCCGATCCGAAGCTGCGGTAGATGGAGCCGAACTCCACGCCCACCGCGCCCGCCCCGATGATGGCGAGGGACTTCGGAATCTGCGGCAGCGAGAGAATCTCAACATTGGTCAGAACCGTGTCGTCGGCGGTAAGCCCCGGCAGCAGCTTGGCATCGGAGCCGGTCGCGAGGATCACGTTCCTGGCCTGGACCTTCGTCGTATCCTTGTCCTGCTCGACGGATACGGTGTGCACGCCGTCCTTCGCCGGCCCGGTGAGCTTGCCCCATCCGCGCACGACCGTGACCTTGTTCTTCCGCATCAGGAAGTCGAGACCCTTCACGTGCTTCGCGATGATCGCGTTCTTGCGGTCGAGCACGGACTGCCAGTTCACTTTGCCGTCGCCGAGGCCCTCGATGCCGTATTCCTTCGCCGCCTTCAGGTAATCCCAGATCTCGGCATTGAACAGCAGCGACTTGGTCGGGATGCATCCGACGTGGAGGCAGGTGCCGCCCAGCTTGTCCGATTTGTCGATGAGGGCGACTTTCAACCCGTACTGTCCGGCGCGAATGGCCGCGGTGTATCCGGCGGGCCCGCCGCCGAGGATGGCTACGTCGTAAATCGTCTCTGCCAAGGGAAGCTCCGTTCAGGGGAAGTAAGGACGGTCATAGGCCGGCACAGGTTGCGCGGCCCCAAACTCTTCATTGTACCGAGCAGGCGTCATCCATGAAGATGCCGGGGTGATGACATTGGGTTCAACGCGGCTGCAAATCCGCTTGCCCAGGGGCACGCCGGAGCGCGCAGTGCACGGGACGCCGATCCGCGTGGTGCTCAGCGAACTGTTCGTGCAGCTGGATCGAGCCTAGCGCAGTGCTCGTGCGGCTTCCTGCGCGAAGTAGGTCACGATGAAGCCTGCGCCGGCGCGGCGGATCGAGAGCAGCGACTCCAGCATCGCCCGTTTCGGCTCGAGCCAGCCCTTCGCGAAGGCCGCCTGCAGCATGGAATACTCGCCCGAAACCTGATACGCGCCCATGGGCACTTCATAACGCTCGCGGGCCGCGCGAATTACGTCGAGATAGGGCATGGCCGGCTTCATCAGGATCAGGTCCGCGCCCTCGCCCAAATCGAGATCGATCTCGCGCATGGCTTCGCGGATGTTCGCGCCATCCATCTGATAGCTGCGTCGGTCGCCAAACTGCGGCGCGGAATCCGCAGCCTCGCGGAATGGGCCGTAGAACGCCGACGCAAACTTGGCCGCGTACGACAGGATCGGCACCGCGTCGAGACCCTCTTCGTCGAGCGCGTCGCGGATGGCCGCCACGCGGCCGTCCATCATGTCGCTCGGAGCGACGACGTCGGCCCCGGCGCGCGCCAGGGAGACCGCCGTCTTCGCCAGCAGCCCCAGCGTCGAGTCGTTCTCGATCTCGAACTCGTCGCCGTCCTTCTTCACGATGCCGCAATGACCGTGCGAGGTGTACTCGCAGAGGCAAACATCGGCCATGGTCACCAGCTTCTTCGCCGCGCTCGAGGCTTTGAGCGCGCGCAGGCCCTTCTGCACGATCCCTTCGTCGTCCCATGCCCCGGTGGCCTGCTCGTCCTTGCTCTCGGGCAGGCCGAAGAGCAGCAATCCGCCGACGCCGAGCGCCGCGGCCCCTTCGGCTTCCTTCACGGCTTCGTCGACCGAGAGGTTGAAGACACCGGGCATGGAGCCGATCTCCTTGCGAATACCCTCGCCGGGGCAGAGAAACAGCGGCAGGATCAGCGCGCCAGGCTCGAGGTGCGTCTCGCGCACCAGGGCGCGCATGGGCTCGTTGCGCCGCAGGCGCCGCAGCCGGGTGACAGGGAATTCCATGCGGTCATTGTACGGAAGCGGCCGCAGGGACCAGATGTGACGAAACGCACAGGGTGGCGAGTCAGCGAGCTAGCCAGTCAGCGGATGCCGGCTCAGGATGTGGCCAGCCGTTCGTACTCCTGCGCCGAGAGCGACGGCAGCAGCACCCAAAGCGTGTAAATGCCAAGGGCCGTGCCGAAGATCGGGTGGATGATCTGAATGAACGCGGCCACTAAAGCCAGCACGCGCGCCCACGAAGCCCGCTTCAGCAGCGCGACGCCCGTGACGACGCACAGCAGGGAGCGCACCAGCAGCGCGGTTGTGATGAAGGGAATGAGCCAGGGCATGTGCTCGAATGGCAAGGCGTACCCCTCAAAGCCGTGGCCGAAGGGAAAGTTCCAGCCGTGGGTCATGCCGGAAAGAAAGGGCACGATCATCACCCAGCGCAGCATCGTCCAGCCGGCGTAGGCGATCCAGAGGATGCCGAGGGTGTGTACATGGCGATGGACGCGGGTCCAGATCCACGGAGGCGGAGGCGCCGTCTCGATGGGCGTTACCTGGCGTCCGCAGCGGGGACAAAATGCCTGATACGCATCGATAGCCTGACCACATGCGCTGCAGTACATGGCGTGGACCTCCTGAACCCACCAGGGAATACGCAGCCGGGCGGCGTCCGGTTCCGATCAAGGCAGAAAGGCGGCCAGCGGTTAGGGGCGCTGGTTCCGCAGCCGCCGACAGGATAATCTGAAGAATGGCAGTTGCGGTCCTGGGGAGGGTGCATGTCCTGGTTCAGGCGGGATGACAACAAGATCGAGTCGGGGTCGAACCGGGTGCGGACCGAGGGCCTGTGGACGAAGTGCGATGGCTGCGGCCAGACCATCTGGAAGGCCGAGCTCGACGCCAATCTGCAGGTGTGTCCCAAGTGCGGAAGGCACAACCGCATCGGCTCGCGGGCGCGGATCGAGAGCCTGCTGGAGCCTGGATTCGAACTGGTCGATGGCGGGCTGAAGTCGACGGATCCGCTGAAGTTCACCGACCTGAAGCCGTACCGCTCGCGCCTGGCGAAGGCACAGCAGGAGAGCGGCCTGGCCGACGCCATCCTGAACGCGCGGGGGCTAATGGGACCGCATCGCGTGGTGCTGAGCGTGATGGAGTACAGCTTTATCGGCGGCAGCATGGGCGCCGTGGTGGGCGAAACTATCACCCGCGCCATCGACCGCGCGCACGATCAGCGGCAGCCGCTGATCACGGTCGCCTCGTCGGGCGGGGCGCGCATGATGGAAGGCATTGTGAGCCTGATGCAGCTGGCCAAGATCTCGTCCGGGCTGGCGCGGCTGGACGACGCCAAAGTTCCCTTCATCTCCGTGCTCACCGATCCCACCACGGGTGGCGTGACGGCCAGCTTTGCCATGCTCGGCGATCTGAACGTGGCCGAGCCGGGCGCGCTGATCGGCTTTGCCGGGCCGCGCGTGATCGAGCAGACCATCCGGCAGAAGCTGCCGGAGGGCTTCCAGCGATCGGAATTCCTGCTGCAGCACGGCTTCCTCGATGCCGTGGTGGCGCGCAAGGATCTGAAGAGCTACCTGATCCGCGCTCTGGACTTCATGCAGGTGGGGCAGGTGGCGTAAGGAGATCTGGGCAGCGCGAAGTCTACTGCCCCGCCATCGTTGTCGTATTCCCGCCTGCCGCGGCCTTCGCATGGGTGATCTCCGGCAGGGTCGCATCCGCTGACGGCCAGGCTTTGAGGAACGCCGCGTACTCGGTTTGCGCGGCGGCGTTGTTGCCGGCGAGCTCGTCGGCGTGGGCGATGCCGTAGAGCTCCCACCCTGACTGCGGACGCTCGAGGAGCGCCGCCTGGTAGGCGGCCTTCGCACCGGCATAGTCTTTGGCGCGCAGCAGGGCTTCGGCTTCGGTTTCGGCGACGGGGCGGATGTAGTACGGAGGCTCGTGGTAGCCGAGCTTCTTCTCGGCGGCGATGGCCTGGGCGTACATCTTCTTCGCGTTGTCGGATTGATTTTGGGCGAGGAGCACGCCGGCGCGCAGCTCCTGCGAGGCAATGCTGAGGGTGGTCATGACGGAATCCATGTCGGCGTCGGGATCGAGGGGCGCGGTGGGCGGCTTCGACGCGTCGGCTGTGCTCGACGACGATGAGTTGTTCTGCGCCTTCGCTGCGCCGGCCTTCGCTGCGTCGGCCTTCGCGGCGGCCGCGGTCTTCGCGTCCTGCTCCTGCCGCCACAGGCCTGCGTCCATGCGGGCCGAGGCCATTTCGGCAGCGGTTGGGTCGCCTTTGTCGAGCGACTGCATGCCAGTGGCGAAATGGCGCAGCTGGTCGCGCAGGAAGCGCAGGTGCGCGGTGTTGTCCTTGTCGGGCAGGTTGGCGTCGTCGAGCATCGCGAGCACGGCGGTCCAGTCTCCGATGCGCAGAGCAACGGGCAGGCGCAGGCTTACGCGCGACAGATCGTCGCGCGCGCTCCAGATGTAGAGCGAGGCGGCCAGCTCGCCGTGGGCCGCGGCGAGATGATCGGAGAGCGCGTTGGCGGCGTCGAGGCGGCCCTGCTCCATCTGATTCGCAATGGCATACATCATGTTGTGGACGTAGTTCCAGTCGTCGTCGACGGAGACGTGCTGGTCGCGCAGGTACTTCTCGTCGGCTTCGGTCGATGCGGTGAACCAGCGATCGGCGCTCGCGTAATCGCCGACGCGGTAGTAGATGTGTCCGGGCATGTGGACCATGTGGCCGCTGGTGGGCGCGAGCGAGGCCAGGAGCGCGGCGCTGGGAATGGCGCGCTCGGGATGATGGCTCGGCTCCATGACGTGGATCCAGTAGTGGTTCGCGGCGGAGTCGTTGGGATCGTCTTTGAGCACGGCTTCGAGGATCGCAATCTTTTCCTTCGTTCCCGGCTTCGGATCGCCGTTGTCGTCAAAGCCTTCGCCGAGGGAATTGGCGAGGTAGATGCGCGCCTCGTCGTCGTGCGGCTCCTTCTTCACGAGCTTGCGGTAGATCGCGACTTCTTCGTCGTGGCCGCTGTCGCCTTTGGCGCCTGCCTGCGCCGCTTCGATGTAGAGGCGATCGGTTTTGCCGGCCTTGCCTTCGAGACGCACGGCCTCCGTGAGAGCCTTGTCGCCATAGACCTTGTCCTGCTCGCCGCGAAAGCCTTCGGCCTGGGCGAGTCCCCAGTAGCACATAGCGCAGCTGGGATCGACGCGGATGGCCTGCTCGAAGGCCTTCGCCGATTCGTAATCCCAAAAATCGTGCAGGAGGGTGAGGCCTTGGTCGAACCAGGCCTGCGCCTCGGGCGTGGCGCGAATGGCGATGTGCGAGTTGCCGATGCCGGTCATGCGGATGGGCGCGGGGAGCTGATCGGGTGGAGGAAAGGCGTGCATGCCGT
>DATJTG010000018.1:0-19495 GCA_035503555.1 Acidobacteriaceae bacterium
CACCTGCACCGCCAGCAGATCCTCCTGATCGATGTGCGCGTGCACCTCCATCGACGACGGGTCCACCACCTGCATGAACGGAACGCCCGGCCGCACCTGGTCCCCGTCCTTCACCTCGCCCATGCTCGACCCCTTCCAGATGGTCGGAAGCACGACGATTCCCCCGATGGGCGAATGGATCTGCATCAGCGCGGCATTTGCCTGCGCATGCTGCATCGCCTGCCGCGTTGCGTCACGCTGAATCTCGAGGATTTTGATCGAGGCCGCCGCGGCCTTGCGCTTCAGCGCGAACGTCTCCTTCAGTTGCGCCAGCGTAGCCTCGGCTTCATCCAGATTCTCCTTGGCCTTCTCGGCGTCGATGCGCGACAGGATCTCCACCTTTTGCATCTCCAGCTGCGCTTTGCTCAGCGCGTCTTGAGCCTGCGTTATATCGGTTTCGTCCGTGGCCTTGTCCGCGATCTCCTTCGCCTGCGCCTCCAGCACCTTGTCGTCCTCGTCCGACACTTTCGCCTGCTGATCCAGAAAGCTCCGCATTTGCGCGGTCCGGTCGAATTCCGCCAGCAAATCGCCCTTCTTCACCCGGCTTCCTGCAGGCGCAAGGAAAGTCACTGTCAGCGCTCCAACATTCTCTCCCGCGATCTGCGGAGCCACAATGGACTCCGCCTGCACCGCCTCCGTCCTGCCGGTGAGACGCAGCGTGCCCGTCGATGATTCAGTCGTTGGAGAGGAAGCAGCCCGCACAAGCGCGGGAGGAATGATTTCGTGCCCGTCGATCAGGCTGACCAAAAGCCCGGTTGCTGCGAGCGCGGCAAGCAGAACTCCAGCGCGTCGCATATTCCGAGGTGCAGCCGCCACATCCGTTTGCGGCGAAATCGTTTTCGGACCCTTCGTCACACCCAACCTGCCTGATCCGTTGTTCCTGCTGCCATCGAGGACAGCATACATTTCTGCCGATTTCTGCTCGATGCTGTCCTTCACCGCCGCCGGCGCTCGTCCCCGTTGAATAAGATCGTTATAAGGATCCTATACCTTACTTACCGCGCCGACTTACAGAGCCGTGGAGCAGTCGCTGCTTTCCGTGTCTACTGCGGGCCCGCTGTTCTGTTTACGTTTTCCCTGCGCGATTGGACGCACACGACCGCATGCGGTTAGCTGTCGCTCAATGGACGTGCCTGCCGTCCAATCCGCGCAACCAACCATACAGTCGCGCAAACTCTGTCGGATTCTGACTAAAGCCGAGGCTGCGAAGCCGGCGCCAGATCACTATCTGCGGCGAACGAGACCGCGCCTTCGCACCGGACATTCCGATCCATCAGCGCTTCGACCTCCGCGACCGGCCGGATGCCTCCTCTCGCGCCGGCCCCGGTACAGTTCAGCGCAGCCGCCGCACATCCGAAGTCGAGCGTGCGCCCGAGTGCCCAGTTTTGCAGCAGCCCGTAAATGAATCCGGCATGAAAGATGTCGCCCGCGCCCGTCGTATCCACCACGCCCACCCGATACGCCGGCCGATACCAAAACCGCTGACCATCCCACGCCAGCACGCCATCGTGTCCCAGCGTCGCTGCCGTCAGCATGCAGCCAAATCGCTTCTTCACGAGCGGCAGAGACTCCCGCAAATCCGCTTTTCCAGTTAGCCGTTCGGGAATATCGCGACTCACAATCAGATAGTCCACCCGATCAACCAGCCGCTCCACACCGGGATACATCTCGTCGAGATCGGCCACCACCGGAATCCCGGCGTCCCTCGCCCAGCCGGCCGCCGCAATCGCAGCCTCGGTATCGTGTCCGTCCACATGCAGCGCTCTTGCGTCGGTGATCCACTCCTGCTGCACCTCTTCCGGCTGCAGCTTCAGCCGCGCGTCCCGCTTCCAAAGCACCGTTCGCTCGCCCGAGTCTTCTACCAAAATGAAAGCCTGCTGGCTCGCGCAGCCCGGCGCCGTAATCAGACGCGCATCCACGCCCGCCCTTGCAAACTCCGCGCGATGGAGATCGGCAGCGCTGTCATCGCCCACCTTGCCCACATAGCGTGCCCGAAGACCCCACTGCCGGCAAGCCATCATAGCGCTGGCCACCTGGCCCCCCGGCAACAGCGTCGCCGAGCGAATCTCCACTTTCGATCCCGACCCGGGAAAATGCGACAGAGGAATCAGCGTGTCCGTCGCGTTCAATCCGACGCCAACAATATCAAGCCGTGACAATTTCTTCCTCAGAACAGATAATCAACTCCGCGCTCTGGCGCTCTTGACAGAATGCGTCGGCGGCCTTTCACGCGAATCCCGTCCTCTTCCACAAAAGCCAGCCGCCAGCTGCAAGCACCGCAAACAGAATCACCGTAAGTATGATGGCGTATCGAAGGTGCAGAGCCAGCGACGGCACAGTCACCTCTGTCGCGGCCCACGCAAACACCCCAACCGCCGCCAGCGCGATGGCGTAATCCCACCAGCGTCGTCGCGACGCGCCCGGCTCCTGGCCCTCCACGCCGGCGTGCAACCGTAGCGTCTGGTGGAGGTCGAGGTCATAGCGATCACACTCGCGTTGCACGGCCTTCACCGTCGATTGCGACTCTCCCGACGACACCGCTGATCCTGCAATCAGCATTGCGCCGGCAATCATCAGCCCGGAGGCGGCCAGCGCCGCGAGCCGCACCGATGCCGGAGCCTGCGCCATTTCGCCAAACACCAGCACGCCCCACGCGAATCCCCAAAGCTGATTGGTATTCGAAAGCGGAATCGCGCGGCTGATCCCCACATACTTCGTTGCGTATTGCTGAAACAGATCGCCGATCACCCAGCAGAATCCCCCCAGCAGCAGCCACAGCAGCGACGGCCGCAGCGCATGCAGTTCCCTTCCCAGCGCAGGCAGGCTGCCCGGCAGCGTCGCGCCTACCATCAGCATCGTTCCCACTTCTCCGAAGGTAAATATCGTTACGAACGACAGCGGATTGATGCCCGTCAGATATGCCTTCCGATACGGCACATACATCGTGCCCCACAGCACGCCCGCACCCAGTGCTGCCGCCACGCCGCGCATCGCCTGTCCGGGCGCGCCGTTCATCACGTGCACCGAAAGCGCCGAAAGCATCACCGAACCGCTGACAATCGCCCCTGCACCGCCCAGCACCTTCACCCATCCGCCCAGGGTCGCACCCCGCAGCTCGTGAAACAGCGCCCATCCCCAGAAAATGCCGATCAGAGTGTTCGTGTTCCACAGCGGAAACGCGATCGCCAACCCCACGTCGCGAATCGCAAAGATCGTCAGCGTGTTCGCCACCGACCACAGTGCGCCGGCGAGCACCGCCCACACCATCAGGTGCGGAGACGCCCGCAGGTCCCTCACCACCGATCCCGCGCCGCGCATCATCACCGGCAGCGTCCACCGCGCCAGAAAAACGCCGGCCACCATGCAGCACGAAATCGCGAAAGGCGAATAGCCACCCGCCACCAGCCGCGCCGGCGCTTCGGCCGCGCCCAGCCACGCGCCCGCCGCGAACGCGCACACCGTTCCCAGTCCGTACCGTGCGTACGGACTCGGCAGCGAATGGGAATCAGGCGTTGAAGTTGAACGAGTCACCGGGCTCGACACTCGAGTGGGCTGCCCTTTCTCTTTCTGCCAGACGATCTGCGCAAAACCGATTCGGCAATCAATCCACCATCATACGGTCCCGGCACCCGGTATACTTTGTTATCGATGCGACCCGTGCTGCGTTCCATCCTCACCGACAGTCACTTCTGGGTGCCCGTGCTGGTGCTCATGGCCGGAGTCGCACTCCTCATGCGGCTGATTTGATCGCCGAGTCCACAATCGTTTGAGGCCTGCGGGTCTGCCCAGGGACTCGCTTTCGCCTATTCGAAACCATCAGCGAATTCTCCGTGTCGATTCCCGCAGCACGAGGGTGGGCGCCAGCAGGTTCTGAATTGGCCAGTCCGCTCCCTCCTCATCCGTCCGCCGGATCGCATCGAGGATAAAATCGGCCGCCAGCGATCCCATGTCCTCCATCGGCTGACGGATCGTCGTGATCCCGGGCGTGCTCAATAGCGCCGGCGGCACGTCGTCAAATCCGATCACCGAGCAGTCATCCGGAATCCGCATTCCCGCCTGTGTCAGAGCACGCACCGCGCCCAGCGCCGTCAGATCGTCAAACGCGATCATGGCAGTAAACCGAACTCCTGTGGCGAGGAGCTCGCCGGTCAGCTTTTCGCCGCCCTCGAATTGCGACACGGGGTCGAGCACAAACGGCAACTCCCGCACGCAGCGCTCATCGATCTTCAGTCCGTGCTCGCCGGCATAGCGCTCGATCCCATCCCATCGCCGGTGGCTGTCGCTCAAACGCGCCGGTCCGCGAATCACCGCGATCTCCCGATGCCCCAATTCGTACAAATGCTGCATTGCCAGATACCCGCCCTTTTCGTTCTCCACGATTACCGATCGAATGGCCTCGTGCGACAGGTCGCGTCCCACCACGATCGTCGGCAGTCTGCTCTCGCAAACCTTCGCTACCTGGCCGTCTTCTTCGAAGAGCCAGTTCGCAACCACGATCAGGCCTTCGACGCGGCGTTCCATGAGCATCTCCAGATAGCCCTCAAACTGCTTTCTGTCGTTATGGGCATCCATCATGATGGGCAGGTAGGGGGTACCGTGCAGAGTGCGCTCGATGCCGCGCAGAATCAGCGTGCAGAACGGGTCGGATATGTCAAAAATCATCACGCCGACGGTATGCGTGCGCCGGCTCCGCAGCGAGCGCGCGAACGCATCGGGCCTGTATCCGAGGGTCTCGGCCGTCCGCCGGATGCGCTCCTTCGTCTGCGCCGCCACATAGCGCGACAGCGGAGCCTCGTTCAGGACGATCGACACTGTCGACGGAGAGAATCCGCTCGCCCGCGCGACATCGACCAGCGTAACTCGCTTGGATGGTGCTTTGCGGCCCGGCATCGTCCGCCTGCTATCCCTTTCGCAAAGCATTGTAGCGTGACGCCCCTGCCGTGCCGCGCAGGACGCCCGCTCGCTGTTCGCGGGGCTGAGGGCCGGTCAGTTCTCAAACTCCATGTCCGGCGCAGGCAGCACATCATGCTCCCGAGCCACCCACACATACAGGGTCGGCAACAGGAACACGCTCATCACCAGGTTCGCCAGCAGGCCTCCCACAATCACAATCGCGAATGGCCGCTGCGAATCGGACCCGATACCGTGCGACATGGCCGCAGGCAGCAATCCCAGCGTCGCTACCAGCATGGTCATCATGATGGGTCGCAGCCGCACCACCGAGCCTTCCACAGCCGCTTCCTCCACTGTGTGGCCCCGCGCACGCAGCTGGTTGATATATTCCAGCAGGATGATGCCCGACTGCACGGAGACTCCGAAGAGAGCGAGGAAACCCACCTCTGAGGAGACGCTGAATTCGGTCCCGGTAATCAGCAGGACCAGCAGGCCGCCGATACTGGCCATTGCAACCGTCGCAACGATCAGCATCGCCCACTTGAACGACCGGTACATCGAGTAGAGGATGATGAAAATCAGCAGCACCGTGATCGGCACGATCACCGCCATGCGCTTCTCCGCGCGCAATTCGCTCTGATACTCGCCCTCCCATCCGATGTGATACCCGCGGGGTAGTTTCACCTCAGTATTCACCTTCTCGATCGCCTCTTTGACCGCATCGCCCAGCGGCCGCCCGCGCACGCTGTACTTGATGGCCACGTAGCGCTGGTTGTTCTCGCGATAGATCTCCGAGCCCTCGTCGGCCTCATGAATTGTGCATAACTGCGCCAGCGAAACCCGCTCCCCCGACGACGACAGCAGCCGGATATTCTCAATCGCTTCTTTCGAGCTGCGGTATCGCGGTAAATACCGCAGCGTCAGGTTATAGACCTGCTCGCCGCGTAATACCTGGGTCACCGCATTGCCGCCCACGGCAGTCTGCACAGCATCCTGTACGTCGGCAACGTTGATGCCCCACCGCGCGGCCTTCGCGCGATCCACTTCGATATCGAGGTCCGGCTGCCCCGTCACCTGCAGAACTCCGATATCGGTGATCCCGGGCACGCGGCTCATCACCGCTTCAATATGGTTGGCGATGTCCTCCAGTGTGTGCAGGTCGTCGCCATAGACCTTCGTGGCCAGTTCGCCCTTCACACCGCTCACGGCCTCTTCCATGTTGTCTTCAATGGGCTGCGAGAATCCCCAGATCACTCCAGGAAACTTCTTTGTCAGCTCATCGTTCATGGAAGCGATCAGATTGTCCTTGTTGCCGTGAAATATGTTGCGCCACTGACTCTTCGGCTTCAGGCCAACGTAGTATTCCGTGTCGAAAAAGCCGGTGTGATCTGTGCCGTCATCCGGTCGTCCCGTCTGGCTTGTGCATTCGGTCGTTTCTGGAAACGAGCAGAGGATAATCCTCGCCTGATTGGCGACGCTCTCGCTTTCGTCCGGCCCGACGCTCTGATCGAGCGTCCCCCGCACCCACATCGCACCTTCATCCAGATGGGGTAGAAACTCCGACCCGATCACTCCGCTGAACGCCAGATATACCGCGACGATAAAAGCCATTACGCCTACGCCGATCGTGAACCGCTGGTGCTGGATCGCCCACTTTGCGCCGCCCCGGTAGCGTTCCCGCATATATTCCATTACAGGGTTCTTCCACTCTTTTGCGCCCCTCGCGAACAGGAAGCTCGACAACACCGGCGCCAGAATCATGGCGAAGATCAGCGCGCCCAGCAGCGCGAACGCCACCGTCCACGCCATGGGGCGGAACAGCCGTCCCTCCACCGACTGCAGGGTAAAGATCGGAAGGTACGCGGTGATGATGATCGCGATGGCGTAAAAGACCGGTCGCTGTACTTCATGGGCGGCTTCGGCGATGCGCTGCTGGGTGCTGTGGCCGGTGTCGTCTTTGCGGGAAAGATGGCGAACGATGTTCTCCACCATCACCACCGTTCCCTCCACCACCATGCCGAAATCCAGCGCCCCCAACGACAGCAGATTGGCGGGAATCTGCTTCAGGTCGAGACACGTTGCAGCAAACAGCAAAGAAAAAGGGATGGTCAGCACGACGATCGTCGCGCCGCGCACATTGCCGAGAAAGAGAAACAGAATGATCGCGACCAGAATCATCCCTTCGGTCAGATTGTGCAGCACCGTATCCGTAGTGAAATGCAGAAGCTGGCTGCGATCGATGAAGGAAACGATTTTCACGCCCTTCGGCAGAATCTGTGCGTTCAGTTCCGCCACTTCCCTGTGAACTGCATCCAGCACCGGCTGCGCATTCGCCCCCTTCTGCAGGCACAATATGCCCGACACCACATCGTCGTTGTTCACCAGCTTGCCGTCTTCGCGCCGGTAGGTGTCGCCGAACTGGCCCAGCCGGATCATCGGTCCCTGCGTTACTTCGGCAATATCCTTCACCCGCAGCGCCGTGCCGTTACGGGCGGTGATCAGAGTGTTCCCGATGTCCTGGATGTCGGTGACCAGGCCCACTTCCCGCACGTTGATCTGCTGCGCTCCGGCCTGGATGAAACTGCCGCCCGCGTTGACGTTGTTATTCGCTAGTTGCTGCTCAACCTGCGCGATGCTCAGACCGTAGTCGATCAGCTTGTCGGGATCCACCCGCACCTGATATTCGCGTGTCGGGCCGCCAAAGGGATTCGTATCCACAATGCCCGGCACTGCCTTCAGATGCTTCTCAATCGTCCACGTCTCGAGCGACTTGAGGTTCATCACGTCGAATTCGGGATTTGTGCTCCGCAGCGTATAGAAATAGATCTGTCCTACCGGGCTCCAGTCGGTGCCCATCTGCGGCACCACCCCGGCCGGCAGTGTCACCTGCGACAGCCGTTCCAGCACGCGCTCGCGATTCTCAAAATCGGTGGTCTCTTCGCCGAAGATCATCTCTACGGTCGACAACCCGAAGATCGACCACGAGCGCACGTGGGTGATGCCGGGAATTCCGTTCACCGCCGTCTCCAGCGGGATGGTTACCTGCTGCTCGATCTGCTCGGCGGAAATCCCCGGCCACTGCGCGATAACGTCGACGTAGTTGTTCGCCACGTCGGGATACGCCTCGACGGGCAGCCGGATGAAGGACACAATACCCCACGCAAAAAGCAGGATCCCCAGCGCGAGGGCGAGAAAGCGGCTCTGCAGGGCAAAGTCGACGACCCTCCGGATCATTGCGCCTCCAGCGTCTCTTCGAGGGCGAGAACATTTCCCACTACCTGCTGCCCAGGGGAGAGGCCGGAGAGTATCACCTGCTTGCCGCCGGGCATCGTATCGCCCGCCTGCACCTCAACGCGCTCGAACTGCTTTCCGCCCGCCGGAACGAAAACCCAGTCGCGATCGTGCAGATGGAGAATCGCCGTCACCGGCACCACGGCATGTACCGCTTTCTCCTTGCTGAAAAACGTCGCCGTCACAAACATGCCGAGGCGCAGCAGATTCCCTGGATTCGGAACCTGAATGCGCACTACCGCCGTGCGCAGGTTCGGATCGAGCACCGGCCCGATATCGCTGATCCGTCCCTTCAGCAGCTTGTCGGGATATGCGTTCAGGTGGATCTGCGCTTCCTGCCCCACGCGTACTTTAGGCAGATCGTTTTCATACACATTGCAAAGAATCCACACTTCAGACAGATCCGCAATCGTAAAGGCCGTCGAAGACCCCGCGTACGTTACTCCCGTAGCCGCGGCATTCGTAACATTCTGGGTTACGATCACCCCCGACTCGGGCGCGTATACGTTCACAAAGGACGACGGATGCGCCTTGTTCACGCCCAGCGTGCTCAGTTGCTGATCCGCCGCGGTCAGATCGGCCTTCGCGTCGTCCTCTGCTGCCTGCGCCTGTTCCACCTGGGCTTGCGGAATCGCTCCGTGAGCGAACAGGTCCTTCGCGCGCGTCAGCGCCAGACTTGCCAGATGCTCGTCGTTCGCCGCTTTCAGATAGGTGTCAAACGCATTGGTAATATCCGGACTCTGCACCTGCAGCAGCAGCTGCCCCTTCTTCACGTTGTCGTTCAGCCGGGCCTTGATTGCCACCACGCGCCCGCTGGCCAGCGAGATCACCGGAATCTCCCGCGAAATATCGGGATTGACCGTGCCGGTAACATCCAGCTTCTCAGGTGCGGCGATGCTGTCGGCAGCGACCACCGGAAAATTCCCCGGATTGTCCACGCTCACACGCCCCGCGTTGCTGCGGTCCACCACCTGCGGCGACTGCGGCGCGCCCTCGGCCGGGTCGAACTTCTTCTCGCACGACACCGGCAACAGGCACATCGCCAGCGCAGCGGTGATTGGCATTGTGACTCGCGCTCTCACTGCATCACCTCGTGTCCGACCGCCTGATTCAGCTGCGCAGCCGCCGTCATCCATGCGCCCACCAGCTGCAGATAGGCCATCTGCACATTGCGGTAATCGCTCTGCGCATTCAGAAAGTCCATCAGCGATGCTCCTCCGTGCTGCCACGCATAGGTAACCGTCTCGCGCACTTTCTGCGCTTCGGCCAAATACTTGTCGTGATAGGGCCGCAGCAGAATCAAACTGCTGTTCACCTGCGTGTACGCCGAATCCACGTCATTGAACATCTGCGCCCGCGTGGCATCGGCCTCTTCCTGGTTTTTGGCGATGTCGATCTGCGTGCGCAGCTTCTCTCCCTGATTGCGGTCGAAAATGCGCAGCGGAACCTGCACGCTCAGGCCCAGCGTCTGATTCCCGTACGTGTTGTTCGTCGACGCGTTGTACGTGTACCAACCGCCGAATGTCGGATCGGTTGACCCGTTGGCGATCGCCAGCTTGTGATTCGTATTTGCCTGCTGCACAGATTCAAGCGCCGCGCGCAGATCCGGCCGGTTGTCGAGCGCCATCTGATGGTACGTATCCAGCGATTGCAGCTGATCACTGAAGTCGAACGTTCCCTGCACGTCGAACTGATCGATCGGCGTCCGCTCGTCGAGAAACTGCAGCAACTGAATCTTCGCCGTGCGCAGATTCACTTCCGCGGTCTGCAGATCCGACTCATACTGCACCCGCTGCAGGTCGATCCGCTCGAAATCGATTTCGGCCAGGTCGCCCTTCACCCACCGCTCGTGGCTGATGTCGATGATGCGGTCGTAGTAATCCAGCTCCTGCTTCGACAGATCGACGATGGCTTTAGCCTGCAGGACCTGCACAAATGCCGAGCGTAGCGTGAACAGCAGCGTTCGCTCCAGGTCCTCGTGTTGCGAAGCAGCAATCTGTGTTCCCTCCTGCGCGCTCTTCTGCCGCAGTTCGCGCTTATGGTCGCGCTCGTGCAAATAGCTGATCGACGGCACAAGGAACGTTCCTGCCAGCGGCTCCCAAACACCGTTATTCGGCGCGATCTGGGTTCCGTCCACCGTCAGTCCGATCTGCGGATTGGGCCGCAGATTCGCGGTGATTTCCTGCGCCCGCATTTCCTCTACGTTCGACTGATCGGCCCTGAGCGTTGGATTATTCGCTTCGAACCTGGCCTTCACCTGATCCCAGGTCAGCGCTGCGCCCCCACCTTGCGCATGCATCGAAACGGCCAGCAGGCACGCACATCCCGCCACGGCCAGCAGCCTTCCAGCCCTTCGCATCGAACGCGATTTCATCCTTTGCCCAGTTGAATTTCCTAAGGGCAGACCGCTGGTAACAATCTGGTGAAATTCTTTGGAGATCATTGTGCTGTCAGATTCCGACGCCGCGGCCCTCAGGACTGCAGGCTTCCATTGTTCACGTGACACAAAAGACGCGATCTTACGCCGAGAAGCTTCAGTATATTTGTCGATTGATAACGCCTGGGCGCAATTGCCCTTTGCGCGCCCGTACTTTGGACTATCTTTCGGACAGAGCGACCCGGCTTTCCGCGCTCCTCCGGCTGGTATCGCCCGTCATCTCTACAATGGACGTACTCACGCTTTGGATGGGGATCGGCGTCAACGCACACCATGTACGCAGCATTCTTCGGGGGTAACAAGCGCACCACGCTTTTTCGGGCCGCGCTTCTCATAGTCGTGATCGCCGTCCTCGACTGGCGCATCGTCGGCGAGATCCCTCTCGGCATCCTCTATCTCATCCCCATGCTCCTCGTGGGCAGCGTGCTCAGCCCCTGGCAGATTGCCACGGCCGCCGTGGCTTGCACCGCGCTGGCTGAAGAGTTCGACGACCTGCAGTGGAACCTGCGCGCTGGCCTCACCCGTGACCTCCTCTACTTCATCGCTTTCTGCGGCGCGGGATTTCTCATTCGCGAAGTTAACCGGAATCGCACTGTGACTCTTCTTCATCTGGATGAAATCGAGCGCCAGAGTGAGGCGCGCCGGGAAGCCGAAGAGCAGCTGCGCATCCTGATCGAAACCAGTCCGGCCGCCATTCTCACCGCCGATGCCGGCGGCAGTGTCCTCATGGCCAACGAAGCCGCGCATCGCATGCTCGCCCTCGAGCCGGGCGCTCTTGCGGGCCGGCCTATCCATCGCTACCTGCCGTCCCTGCGCAACGTCGCCTCGCAGGAAGGCTCGCAGCAATCTTTCCGCACCGTGATGCAGGCGCGCGGCCAGCGCGAAAATGGCGAGACCTTCCTCGCCGACATCAGCTTCTCCACCTATCGCACCGATGCCGGCCTTCGCCTTGCCGCCATGGTTCTCGATGCCTCTGAAGAACTCCGCACCCACGAGGTCTCCGGCCTGCACCAACTGCTCGCCGGCTCGCGCATCGCTCTGGGAGCCATGTCGCATGAAATCCGCAACGTCACTGGAGCGATCGGCGCCGTCCATCAGAACCTCGTCAACGAAGGAAAACTCGCCAACAACCGCGACTTCGAGGCCCTCGGCCATCTCATTGCTGCACTCGAGCGCATCGCCAATCTCAATCTCCGTCAAGTCGCCAGTCAGGCCACGCAGATCGATCTCGCCGCCCTGCTCGACGAGTTGCGCATCGTCATCGAGCCTACCCTCGAAGAAGAGGAGATTCAGGCCGAATGGACTGTAGATTCCGTGCTGTCTCTGGTGTGGGCGGATCGCCCCAGCCTCATGCAGGTGTTCCTCAACCTAACCACCAACAGCATCCGCGCGCTGGCCCGCCAGTCGATTCGATCTCTCGCTGTCACGGCCCGCAACGACGGCGACCTCGTGATCGTCGAGTTCACTGACACCGGCGGCGGGGTCAGCCATCCGGAATTCCTCTTCCGCCCGTTTCAGGCTGGCGCCGATGCCTCCGGTCTCGGCCTTTATTTGTCACGCGCTTTTCTGCGCTCCTTTGGCGGAGAACTCCGCTACGCTCCCGCTCCGGGTGGGTCTTGCTTTATTGTCAGTTTGAACGCAACGCCACTCCCTGCTCCCTCGTCCGGACGGTCCGCCGATGACTGAAATTCGCCTCCTGATGGTCGACGACCACAGCCTTTTTCGCGAAGGACTGGGTCGCCTTCTTTCGACCGACACCTCCCTCCGCATCGTCGGCCAGTGCTCCACGGTGCGTGAAGCCGTCGAAGTCCTCACGCAGCATCCCGCCGACGTCATCCTTCTCGATTACGATCTCGGCGACGAATCCGGCTTCCGGCTCTTTACCGAGTTGCCTCGGCTGAAGAGCGAAGCGAAAGTCCTTCTCGTCACCGCAGGGTTACCGGACGAAGCCATCGTCAGGGTCATGGAAGCCGGCGCCGCGGGCATCATTCTCAAACACAGCCCTCCGGATCGCCTGGTCGCCGCCCTGCGACAGATCGCCAACGGCGAAATATGGATGGACAACGCCGCTATCCAGGGACTGCTGGCCGCCTCGCGCATGCGCACCGAGGATGCGCGGAGGAACCAATCTCTCACGGTCCGCCAAAGCGCTGTCCTCCGTGGCATACTCGACGGCCTCGCCAACAAGGAAATCGCCTGGAAGCTGAAGACGTCTGAGACCTCCGTCAAAGCGGTCATCCAGGAGTTGTTTCACAAAGCCGGCGTCCGCACGCGCAGCCAGCTCGTCCGCATCGCCATCGAGCACCACTCCTCCGATTGGCTCAACTCTGCTGACAAATCCTGACTCCCCACTTCCGGCTCTTTGTTACCCTTCCCCCATGCCCCGTCCCCGGAGCGGCAGTCTGCGCGCGCACTTTTGGCTCCTCGCCATCGTTTGCATCTGGGGATCCACCTTCGTCGTCGTCAAAAACGCGCTCTCCGACGTTTCCCCGTTACTTTTCAACCTCATTCGCATGGCGCTCGCGTTTCTCTGCCTCGCCCCTATTTACCGAGGGCACCTCGGACGCATCACGCGACCCGCTCTCGTCAGCGGCGTCATCATCGGATTCTGTCTGGCCATGGGCTATCAGTTCCAGACCGCGGGCCTGCGTCTCACCACGCCGTCGAAGTCCGCCTTCATCACCGGCATGGTCGTCGTCCTTGTTCCTCTGCTGTCCGCCATCCCAGGTTTGCGCCCGCGCACTTCGGGCTTTCCCGCGTGGAACGCCTGGTGCGGCGCATGCATTGCTTTCGCTGGAATCGTGCTTCTCACCACTCCTCCCGGCACTGCTTTCGATTTCCGCTCCATCAATCCCGGAGACCTGCTTACCTTCGGCTGCGCCCTGGGATTCTCTCTCCACGTCCTGGCTCTCGCGCATCTGGCTCCGCGCTTCCCGTTTGAGCAGCTCGCCATTCTCCAAATCGGGTTCTGCGCCGTCTTTATGGCCCTCAGCCTGCCGCTGCTCGAGCGACCATGGATTCGCTGGTCCCCTCGTGTTGTCATCGCCCTGCTGATCACCGCCGTTCTCGCCACCGCCGTCGCCTTTGCCGTCCAGTCCTGGGCACAGCGTTTTCTTCCCGCCACCCACACGGCCCTTATCCTCGCTCTGGAACCGGTCTTCGCGTGGATCACCTCCTTCCTCGTGCTCGGCGAACGCCTCAGCCGCCGCAGCGGCTCCGGAGCCTTGCTGATCCTCGCCGGCATCGCCCTTACCGAATTTGTTCCCGCCGCCGTGCAACCTACGGCACACGAAGGGGTTCCACTGGGATAGAGGCACCTCCTGGCCACCGGTCGAATGTTGTAACCGCGGCGCGGCCGTTCGCGTCTAACAACGATAGGCGCGGAGCGGAGTCTGCCCTGCTTTGCCGAATCGCTGGCTCAATCGAAAGACCCTCAACCAGGAGCGCGGTAACGCAGCCAACCGTCATATATTGAAAGTGATGAGGTACGAGTCGAAATGAAATCCCCTTTTGGGCGGTTCACCTATAACCGTCTCGCATCCAGCTTCACCATCCTCGCGACGCTTTCCGCTGCCATCGTGGTCGGATCCGTAGTGGCTCACTCCGTGCGCGGCCAGGAATCGCAGATCAACTCCTCCGACGCCACGCCCCTCAAAGTTCCAGCGCCCCGCGATCTCTCCACCGACTTCTCCAGGATCGCGAAGGAAGTCGGCCCGGCTGTCGTGAATATCAACACCGAGATCCTGCCTAAACAGCAGCAACAGCGGCGCCGGAATCCGCATGGCGGCATGCAGCCCTGGAACCCGCAGCAGCAGCCTCCCGATGGCGATGACGGCAACGGCGACGACGACCAGAGCCCGCAGGGGCAGGGGCAGGGCGGCCTGCAGGATTTCTTCAATCGCTTTTTCGGCGGCCAGGGCCCTGACATGGGTCAGGATGACGGCCAGGAGCGCGAGTCGCTCGGCTCGGGATTCATCGTCGATCCCCGCGGTTACATCATCACCAACAATCACGTCGTGGACAAAGCCGACCGCATTTTCGTCACCCTCGCCAGCGATCCCGCCGGCTCTCAGGGGCGTCCCGCCAAGGTCGTCGGCGTCGACAAGGCAACCGATATTGCTGTCATCAAAATCGCCACGGATCAGCCGCTGCCCACGGTAAAGGTCGGCAACTCCGATGGCGTAGAAGTCGGCGACTGGGTGATGGCCATCGGGGAGCCTTTCGGCCTCGCAAAAACCGTCACCGCCGGCATTATCTCCAGCAAGAACCGGAGTGTTGAGCCGGGGACCGAAGGCGAGTTCCAGCACTTCCTGCAGACCGACGCCGCCATCAATCCCGGCAACTCCGGCGGCCCGCTGGTCGATATGGCCGGCGAGGTCATTGGCGTCAACACCGCCATCTTCACGCAGTCGGCGGGCAACGAGGGTATCGGATTCGCCCAGCCGTCCAACGTCGTCGTCAACGTCTACAACGACCTCATCGGACCGGAACACAAGGTCGTTCGCGGCAGCATCGGCATCAGCTTCCAGCCGAGCCCTTCCGCGGCCGTGGCTCGCGTCTACGGATTCAAGTCCGGAGTGATCATCAGCCTTGTCGGTCCCAATCTGCCCGCGGCCAAAGCCGGCCTGAAGGCGGGGGACATCATCACCACCATCAATGGCAAGCCGGTGAAGGATGGCGATGAGCTCGTCGCGATCATTTCCGACTACAAGCCCGGCACGAACGTCGACATCGGTTACCTCCGTAATGGACAGGCTGCCCACGCTACTGTCACCGTTGGCGACCGCGACAAGGTGCTCGCAGCCATGGAAAATGCCGGAAACGGCGACAACGAAGAAGCGCCGGGCCAGAACCCAGGCAACGTCTCTCCGGCCAAGCTGGGGATTACGGTGTCGGCTCTCCCGCAGGGCGCGCCAGCCGGCCTCCACGGTGTCCTCATCCAGTCCGTGAAGCCGGGCTCCTTCGCGGACGAAATCGGCGTAGGCGACTTCCAGGGCGGCGTCATCACTTCCGTTAACAAACACCCCATCAATAACGTGCAGGATTTCCAGGCTGCCGTCAGTGCCCTCCACTCGGGCGACGACGTAGTTCTGGAGATCGTCAACCCGCAGCAACCCGGCAGCGGCAACGAGTACCTGGGCGGCACGCTTCCCTAAGCGCGCATCCAACCTCGGGAAAAGGGCTCCCCATCGGTTTGGGAGCCCTTTGAGTTTTCGTTGATTTTTCATAGCTTCCGCTATAGTCTTCAACGTAAGCTCGCTGAACTGTCATCCTTCCGAGGTACTCCTCCATGGCTTCTTTCAGGACCAGCCAGGTTCTGTTGCTTGGCGCTCTCCTGTCGGCCGCTCCGGCTTTTGCTACACGTACGCATCGAGCTGCGACGTCGGGTCATCCGCATCACAGGGTCACTCTGCACCACAGGCACGTTGTTCAGGGCCAGCGCGGCATCGATCCTCAGCGCGCCACGGAAATCCAGAACGCCCTGATCCGCGAACACTACCTCCCCGGTCCAGCCTCCGGCGAGTGGGACGCGAACACCGAAGCCGCCATGCAGAAATACCAGTCCGACCACGGCTGGCAAACCAAGCTCACTCCTGATTCCCGCGCGCTGATCAAGCTCGGCCTCGGCCCGCATACCGATGGCGCGCAGTCCGCAGTGGGATCAGCCACGCCGGCGTCCGGCACTTCGGCCGCACCGGCAGTTTCTTCTCCGGCTATCGCGGGTACCTTAGCCGACGCCCACACGCTGCAGAACTGAGCCGGGCTTTCGTTGATCATCTTTTACGAGCCGGTTCTTCGTGAACCGGCTTTTCACTGCCCGTTTCTTCATCGACCGCGTCTTCGCAGACAATAGCTTCATGCCTCCATCCGTCACGACCATTCGGGTTCGCTATGCCGAAACCGATCAGATGGGCGTCGCCTACCACTCCAACTTCCTCATCTGGTGCGAGGTCGGCCGCGTCGAACTGCTCCGCCAGCTGGGCTTTGAGTACAGCCAGATGGAGATCGAGCACGCCGTCCATCTTCCCGTCGCCGAAGCCAACTGCCGCTACAGGGCGCCCGCGCGCTACGACGACGTCGTCACGATCGAGACCCGCGTCGCGGCTCTGCGCAGCACGGTCATCAAGTTCGCCTACCGCCTGTTCACCACGCGGCCCGACGCGGCTGAGCCCGTCCTGCTCGCCGAGGCGGAAACGGTCCACGTCTCCGTCGATCGCGCGATGAACAAATGCCCGATCCCCGAGCACTATTTGTCGGCCATTCGCGGCACGATGGATGACTAGAGCGAAACCAGAGACTCTCCGTTCTGTTCGAATCGGTTGTGTGCGGCTTTCCTTAGCGGAAAGCCGCGTCGAGGGCTGTGGCTTCGGGATACAGCCTCGCAGGTTTCGCTCCAACCGCACGGCGCGATAGAATTCTCTCGACGCGCAGTCGCGCGCGGCGATCGAGTCCCCAATCCCCGGAGGGTTATGCGTTCTGTGAAAGTGGTTCTGACAGTCGGTGCGGTTTGCGCCGTCGCTTCCCTGGCTCTCACCGGATGCGAAACCGGTCGCGTCAACAAGCTCCACGCGCCCGCCGACACGATTTCCGACGTCGCCACCACGCCGCATCCTGACGCGCAGTACGCCTCCGTCTCGACCGGCAATCCTCCTGTGCCCGATTCGCCCACGGCTGCCGGACCCGACGGGCTGCAGCCCCTGAACGACAGCGCGGCCCGCAAGAGCCCGGGCGCTGAAGAAGGCAAAGCGACCCCTCCCCGCGAGCAGGCGAAAGATCCCTTCATCCGCCAGTAGCGGCTATTGCGCTGCGCCGTTCAGGTACTGCGCAAACCACGCCGTCCATCGACGGAATACATCGCGCGAACGGATCGGATCCGCCGGGCTATGTCCAGGCACCGGATAGGCGATGAACTTCACCGGCACGTTGTTGTCGCGGAGCGCGTGGAAGAGCTTGTAAGCCTGGGTCGTGGTCACGCGCCAGTCCCCCACGTCGCTCATGATCAGCGTCGGCGCTTTCACGCGATAGGCATAGTCAATCGGGGACTGCACGCGATACGAGTGCAGGTTGTCGCCCACGAACGGCGATGGCCCATAGTGGGCAGCGCGCTGGACGTTGTTGTCGCTGAGCGTGTACTGGTCTACCAGATCGGTCACCGGCGCGCCGGCCACGGCGCACTTCCACACGTCGGGATAGTTGCCGATGAGCCACGACGTCATGTAGCCGCCGTAGGACCAGCCGCCCACCGCGATGCGCGACTCGTCGACGATGCCGCGCGCCTCCAGCATCTTTACGCCGGCCATCACGTCGCGCCCCGGCCCGGCACCCGCGTCGCGCACAATCGCCGTCTGGAACGCGTTGCCCTCGCTGTTGCTACCGCGGTAATTCGGCTCGAAGACCAGCCATCCCTGCGCGGCGAAGATCTGCGCCGGCATGCTGAACGTCTCCAGCGAAGCCGACGTCGGGCCGCCATGAATGTAGAGCACCAACGGATACTTCTTCCCCGCCGCATAATCGGGCGGATAGGTGAGCACGCCATCGACGTCGAGGTTGTCGCTCTTCCAGTGCAGGGTTTCCTGTCGAGCGACCGCAGCCCCATCGGCGATGGTCTGCAGATGAGTGAGCTGGATCGGCGCGCCGCCCGCATGCGCCAAGTAGAACAGCTCCGAGGGACGGCCTGGGCTCGTTGCCGTAAAGGCCAGCGCGCCATCGATCCCGGCATTCACGCCACCGGAAACCGACAGATCGCCGAGGCTCACTTGCTGTGCGCTGCCGCCGATCGCCTGGATCCACAACGCGCTGCGCGTGCCATCGTTGCCGCCAACCACGAGCGCATGGCTATCCGGCATCCACGCGGCAAAGCTGATGTCGTGATCGAGGTCTGCCGTCGCATTCGTCGACGCGCCGCCTGCGATCGCAGCCGTGTAGGTCGCCGTGTCGTTACCGCGCTTGCCGTCGAGCGGATACTGGAACGCAACCGTTGTCCCATCGGGCGAAAGCTCGGGATCGCTCTCCTCGGTGGAGTCCGTGGTCAGCGTGCGCACCGCGCCGCTGGCCAGATCGAGTACCGCGACGCGCTTCGACGTTGAATCGCCGGTGACCGGCGAATCCATTTTGGCAAAGACCAGGGACTTACCATCCGGCGTGAAGGCCAATTGCGAAGCGGGGCCGTTGGGTGGGAGCTCGACCGGCAGCGACCACTCGCCCGAGGTGAGCCGCTTCGCCTCGCCGCCTGCCGATGGCGCGATCCACAGGTGCACCGGCATGGCTCGCGTGCGCTCGGTGTAGTTATTGTTGCCCACCTCGAAGCCGTCTTCGTATTTCGCCTCGTCTTTCTTCTCGGGCTGCTCGTCGGGCGCGGCGTAAGCGAGCGCCGATCCGTCGGGCTTCCAGGCAATCAGCTCGATTGAAGTCTTGGCGTGGGTGATTTGCATGGAGTCGCCGCCATCGACGGGGAGGATGAAGACCTGGGTCTTCTTGTCCGCATCCTTTGCGAGATAAGCGATGCGATCCCCGGAGGGCGACCAGCGCGGCGAACTCGCGCCGACGCGATCATGGGTCATCACGCGCAGGCGATGCGTGGCCAGGTCGACGAAGTCGATCTCCGCATCCCAGGCATCTTCTTTCAGATTGGCGCGGCTGACGACGATGGCGATGGTTTTGCCATCGGGCGAGATGCGCGGATCGCTGATGCGGACGACTTTCGGCAGGTCGTCGGCCGAGATGCGCCGCGATTGCGCGTTGGCGGAGAGCGTGAGCAGGCAAAGACCGAGAGCGGCGGCGAGCGTTCGCAAAGCAGTTCCTCCGATGGATCGGATCCGGTGCAGAACATGCTAG
>DATJTG010000019.1:0-16283 GCA_035503555.1 Acidobacteriaceae bacterium
TCTAGAGCGGAAATCGGCAATAGAAAAAGGCCGGGCATGGCGCCCGGCCTTTCTTATTGATGCTTCAGACGGTCACTGGCCGAGGAAGCGGTAGGTAACACCCAGGCTGAAGCCGCTCGGCGTGAGCCCGTTGTTGTGGTACACGATGGAACCGGAGCCGTTGTAAGTCGGCGGTCCGGCGAATGAAGGCCAAATTTCGTATTCGTAAGCGCCGTGCAGCTTGAAGCGGTGCACCAGCGGGTATTCGAACTCCACTCCGGGAACGTAGGCCAAGTAGCTGCCTTTCAGGCTGCCCGCGTCAGGATAACCCGGCGTCGTGATCCAGCCGCCGCCTACCAGGAACTTGGTCCAGACATCGAGGCGGTCGAAGCGAACGACGCGATAGCGTCCGCCCGCCAAATAGTTGGAGATCTTCTGGTTCTCGTGGCCGTTCCAGTCCATCCAGCGAGCCTCGCCTTCGGCGCCCCACTTGGGATGAACGTTAAAATCGACAAAGGCACCGGGTCCGCGCACTTGGGAATCGAAGCAGCTGAACGGATAGCTTCCTGCGCAATCGTAGTCCGGATTGTAGGTGGCAAAATCAACTCCGGCCCAGAGCGAGGATTCGCCGCCGATGGCCGATCTGGGGTTCTGGGCGACCAGCGTCGCAGGTAATAGGAGTAGGGTCAATAGCCCGATCGATTTGAACACGTCGTTCCTCTCCGGTCGAAAAGTTTCCGAGGCTGCCAGCGTTCCAGCTCGTTTCCGATCAATCAAACCCAGGCGACCTGCGTAAGACTTGGCATGCGGCCCGATATTTTGAGCCGCCTTGCTGTCTCGTCAATCTGTTGAAACGCCCCTACGGCTGTGGAGTGGGCGTTTGAGGTTGACCCTGCGGCGGATTCTGCGGCTGGGTCTGGGGCTGCTGGCTCTGCGGTTGTTGTCCCTGCTGCGGACCTTCCTCGGGCTGCTGAACCTGACCGTTGTTGGGCGGCTGAGACACCCCCCTATCGGACTGGGGCGCTGCGGCCTGCGGCTGAGACGCCGGAGGTGTGGGCGCTGCTGCGCTGGCGGGCGCCGCGGTGGGCTCCTGATAGCGCTGCAACCTGAAATAGACGGGCGTCACTTCCAGCGGCATCTTGTCGCGCGCATTCAGCAGGGGCGACGGGCTGAAGTGCAGCGCAAAGACTTTGTCGTCCCAGGGGTCGACCTTGAGGCGGCTGTTCAGTGGCAGAGCGGCAATCTGCTGCAGATTGTCCTGATCGAGCTTCGGCGCGCCCTGCATCAATCCGGCGAGCCAGGGTTGCCCGGTCGGCGATACCAGGGGATCGCCGAGGCGCGGCGTCATCAGCGCAGGCAATTGCTTTTCGCGATCGACGAGCTGCTCGAGGAAGAGTCCCACGCCCGCTGCTTTGTCGTGATAGACCGAGTGGTTGAACAATTCCACCGCCTTTTTCGCGGCGTCCTGGTCGTCGACGATCGAGTGGTTCATGGTGATGCGCTGGAAGGTCGCCGTGTCAGGAAAGAGCAGGCGGTCGTTAAACGCGTAGCGCGTATCGATGTGGTGGCCCATCAGGATGTGAGCGAGCTGGAAGCTCAGCACCGCGGCCAGCGATTCCTCATTCGGCAGCACATCGACCAGGCCCTTGCTGACCAGAATTGTGTTGCCCACGGCGAGCGATTCAAGCGGCTGCGTAAGGATCACACGGCAGTGGATATCGCTGGGAAGCTGAATGTTGTTGCTGATGATGATGTTGTTGGTAACGGTCTCGAGGAGCTTGTCGTAATCGCTCACCGGGGCCACCAGACCGGCCGTGGTCAGGCGGTCGAGAACGTTCTGCTCGGCCTGCGAAATCCATTCGCGCTCGGCCTGCAGCGGACTCAGATCCTGAGCGTTCTCACTCTGGTCTTCCGCGTTCTCAATCTGCATCGACTCGGCGTCGGACTCGCTGGTGGGCAGCTTCAGCGAGTAGCCCCAGTAGCTCGTCTGACCGCGGAAGCTGGTGGAGCGCGCCGGGCCGTCGTGGATCGTGTCCTCGATATAGACCGAGGCCGGAGCCCACACGCCGGGCTGCACGTTCATGCGCCAGCTGTCGAAGTGGAAGTAGTGATTGGCATCGTCGTTGGAACTGTTGACGTAGGTGCCGTTGAAACGGACGATATTGCCGTCCTGATCCTCGATCCAGATGCGGCCGAAGAAGCGGCCGGGGCCTTTGGTTTTCGGCCGGACGTCGAAGACCCAGGTGCGCACATTGCCGAGGAACTCGCGGCGCACAAACTCAAACTGATAATGCTGCTGGTCAAAGCCGGTGGGATCGACGAACATCATCGCCATGAAGCCGGTAGGCGAATTCTCCAGATGAAAGGCTTTGGTGAGGCTCGACATGAAGCCGAACGACCCGGAGAACCAGTGCCCGTGCTGCTGGCCGCGCGACGTGTAGTTGCGCATGTTGTATTCGTCGGCGTTGAAGGCTTTGGCGAAGTCGACACGCCCGAACATGAACTGATCGGTGACCGGGACCTGATAAAGCTTCACATCGGGCCGCATATCCTGGATGTAAGTCTGGACGATGGGCGTGCTCTTCTGAATCTGCTGGATGGTGGTTTTTTCTCGAGTGATCGACTCCTGCACGAGGCGCTGCTGCTGGGGCGTGAGCGGGATCGGCGCATTGACTACCCCTTTGTGCGACTTCGCCTGGGAGGCGGGAGCCGCGAGCAGCATCGCGACGCCCAGCATCATGAACTTACGGACCATTCGTTGACTCCTGTTTCTCGTACCTTGCACTGACTGGTTCTGCTGTAAGTTGGTCGCGCCACGGCAAAATTCCGCCGCGGCACGACGGGACCTTGTCCCCTACGCCATCTGGAACGTTACGTGAATAATGCTGACTTCATCGACCGCTTGTCCAGCGCGCGTCGCCGGCTTGAAACGGATCTTCTCAGCGGCGATCCTGGCCTGCTCGTCCAGCCCGTGACCCAGGCCGCTGACGACACCAAGCACCTGGACCTGTCCGGACGCCATGAAGCGAACGCGCAATGTGACGTCGCCTTCAATGCGGAGCTGCCGAGCCTCGGCGGTGTATTCCGGCAGCGGCTTGTACTGCACCACGATCGGCGTCTCTGCAGGCGAGTCAGGACGCACGGGACGCGCGCCGCCGGCACCGTATTCGTCGTTCCCGAAGCCGCCCTGAGCGACGGTGCCGTGACTGCCCTGCTTACCCGTACCACCCACCACACCATCGGCGAATCCCGCGGATGCGATGGTGCCGCGATCTTTGCCGCCGGGAACGCCGTTGGCGACTCCTGAACCAAACTGCACGCCCTGAACCGAACCGGCGCGCGCGCGGCCTGCTCCCTGAGCGCCTACGCCGGGCGCGCTGTTGAACGAACCAACAGCGGCAATGGCGACTGCACCGTGACCGTTGGGATTCGGTTTGACGCCTTCGGGGTCGCCGAAACCGCCTGCCTTCACCGACGGCCTTGCCATGTTGTTCGCAACGGCCGTCGGCCTGTCGCTCGTGAAGAGGCCGACCTTCGGCTGCGGCGGCGGAGTGAACTTCTTCGGCGGAGCCGCTTCGACCTTCGGCAGCATCGGAGTCGGCATCTTCATCTCAGCCACCTTGGGTGGAGGGGGAATCTCCCTCGGAAGCTGAATACGCGGAGGAGCCTGGTTGAGCCTGGGAGGCGGTGGAATCACTTTGACCCTGGGCACCGGCGGGGGCACGGGCTTGGGCGCATCGGTGGGAAAAACCAGTTGCGTGATGTACTTCTGCTGCTCACGCACCTGGTGGACCTGGGCGATGGTCAGCAGCAACAAAATCGCCGCAACCACAAGATTGATGACCATGCTTGCCCCGAAGGAGCGCAAGCGCCCGGGAGCTTCGGGAAGCAGGCCGAATGTTCCGCGCTCTACATAAAGATCATTGCTAGCCATAGGCCTTTTTCCGTGTCGTTGAATCTTCTGAGAAGCTGATGGAGACAGAGTCGTGCCAGGTAATCCCGTGCACTTCAATGACCATAACGCCGGATTTTTGTTGCGGGTCTCCCCGCATTTGGTTGTTGATGGTCCAGGGTTCGGCTGCCTGATATTACCATTGGATGGAGGCAGCGTTACTTTTTTGGTTACCTAAAGAGTACGCCATTCATACACTTCGGTGTCACTACCACTTTGGGTGAGTCCGGGGCCGCTTTTGGGGCATTCCCTTACTAAAATCGACGTGCCTGTACCCTGCTTCGTTCGATTCATAATGCAGTTGCCGCGGCCACTCCGCGGTTCCAGCAGGCGCAGAGTGCTAACGCTCCCGCGGTTTAGGTGCTCATCCGAAGAAAGGAACGCCACAGCGCCGATCCGGACAGACCAGAAACGTTTCCGGGGTACGCTGTGCAAGAAAAATCCCGGGAAAAAGACGAATATAAGCATACATAAACGAGGGGGAGGCGGGGATTGAGAGTCTTGGTTACAGGGGGAGCCGGATATATCGGGGGGACAGTGGCCGCGATCCTGACGGCGCGGGGGCACGCCGTAACTGTCTACGACAACCTCTCCCATGCTCAGAGATCGGCGGTTCCGGCCGGTGCCGATTTTGTGGAGGGCGACATCGCGGATCGCGCGAAGCTGGAGCAGGTGCTCTCCAACGGCTTCGACGGAGTCATGCACTTCGCCGCTTTCATCGAGGCGGGCGAAAGTATGGCGAAGCCAGAGATGTACTTCCGAAACAACAGTATGGGCACCCTCAGCTTGCTGGAAGCCATGCTGGCGACAAGAGTTAAGCGCCTGGTTTTTTCATCGACGGCTGCCGTCTACGGGGAGCCAGAAGCCACTCCTATCGCGGAAGTGGCGCCCCTGCGTCCGACGAACGCCTATGGCGAGTCGAAGCTGCTCGTGGAAAAAATGCTCACCTGGATGTATCGGGTACACGGCCTGGCCTGCGCGAGCCTGCGCTACTTCAACGTGGCCGGTGCGGCGGCTGGCCGGGGCGAGGCGCACGAACCGGAGTCCCACATCATTCCCCTGATCCTCGATGTCGCACTTGGCCGGCGCGCCCAGATTAAAATCTACGGCGAGGACTACCCGACGCCGGATGGCACCTGCATTCGCGATTACATCCACATCGAAGACCTGGCGGAGGCGCATCTGCTTGCCTTCGAAGCGCTTACGGATGGGCAGCAGCGGATTTACAACCTCGGCAATGGAAGTGGTTTTTCGGTGCTGCAGGTCATCGAGGCGGCACGCCGGGTGACGCTTCACCCCATTCCAGTCGAGGTGGTTGCGCGCCGGCCCGGGGATCCTGCAGTTTTAATTGCCAGTTCCGAGAAGATCGGGCGCGAGCTGGGCTGGAGACCGAAGCACACGAACCTTGATGGCATCATCGCCAGCGCATGGGAGTGGCACCAGAAGCGCTATGCCGGATAGAGGAAGGATTGGAGTCCGGCCTGCGTTCGGCAGCTACTTCTCGACCTCGACGCCGCGCCAGAAAGCTATGTGATTCTTAATGTTACGAGCCGCAGGGCTGGGATTGGGGTAATACCACGCAGCATCCTGGTTTTCCTGCCCCTCGACCAAAAGGCTGTAGTAGCGCGCCTGCCCCTTCCATGGACATGTAGAGGTGGTGGAACTGGGGCGCAGGTACTCGCGATGGACGGCGCTCTCCGGGAAGTAAATGTTCCCCTCCACCGTCTCGTAAGTCTCGCTTTCCGCTATGGTTTTTCCGTTCCAGACTGCCTTGGCCATCGTTCTGAATTCCTTTGCTTTGCGACTGCCTTCAACACATTAGCAGATGTGTGACGGGATGGAAATGCGCGGGCTTCAGAAGCAGGTTACCCAGGTGCAGGCAGACTTCTGCTCCTGGACTGTGCCAGACTGGCGTGGAGGAGACCTCCCCGATGGCCACGCGCGTCGAACGCCGTACTGTCGACCTCTCCCGCTACCCCGATCTGGTCGTCGTCTACCTCGGCATGCGGGTGAATCGGATGACCGGACTCAAGACCCTCATCGGCTTCGGCCCGCAAATCTCAAAATCCGTCGAAGCCCGCCCCGACGGCTTGCTTCTTCATGAGAACTTCGTGTTCTCGCTATTCCCCATGCATGCTGGCATGCGCCAGTACTGGCGCGATATGGATTCGCTGATGCGCTGGACGCGCTCCGATCCGCACCGAACCTGGTGGAAAAATTTTCTGCGCGATTCCGGCGGCACCGGCTTCTGGCATGAAACCTACATGCTTCGTGGAGGAATGGAAGCGATCTACGACGACGTGTCCGTGCCTCTGGGGTTTTCCGCCTTCGCGCCGATGGTTCCGGCCCGCGGCGCGATGTTTGGCGCGGCGCATCGGGCAGCCCGCGATGCGGAGGGCGATGCCGTGATTACGGAAAACGACCTGTACGGCAATCCGTGAGCGTGAGCCTTGATCTGCGGTGTCTCGCGCAAATTCGATACCTATTGCGCGCACTCTTCGAAGAAGCGAATGACCGACTCAATGCCGCGGTGATAGTTCGGGATGTGGAACTTCTCGTTCGGGGCGTGCAGACCGTCGTCGGGAAGGCCGAAGCCCATCATGACCGAGGGAATTTTCAGGTTCTTCTCGAAGTCGCCGACGATGGGGATCGATCCTCCGGAGCGGATAAAGACCGTATCGCGATTCCATACGGTCTTCATGGCGCGCACCGAGGCACGAATCCATGGATTGTCCGTGGGGATCACCGACGGGTCGCCGGAGTGGACCAGCCGTACGTCGACCGCGCAGCCGACGGGGCAGAGCTTCTCCACAAACGCCTTGTACCGCTCGAACGACCGCGACGGAGTCATGTTCGGCACCAGCCGCATGGAGATTTTGGCCGTCGCTCTGGCAGGAATCACCGTCTTTGCGCCGGCTCCGATGAATCCGCCCACGATGCCGTGAACGTCGAGCGTGGGCCGGGCCCAGGTACGCTCCATGACGGAGTAGCCCTGCTCGCCAACGAGCGCTGTGGCGCCGACTTCGTTCTTCGTGTAGTCGGCCTCGTCGAAGGGCAGATCGTGCCACGCTTTCAGTTCAGCCGCATCCGGCTTTGCGACTTCGTCGTAGAAGCCCGGGATCTGAATCTTGCCGTCACGATCCTTGAGGCCGGCGATGATCTGCGCGAGCGCGTTAAACGGATTCGGCGCCACGCCGCCGTACATGCCGGAGTGCAGATCGGATTTCGCGCCGCGCACTTCGAGTTCGGTGTAGATCATGCCGCGCAGGCCTACACAGAGCGTCGGCAGTTCGGGGGCGAACATCTCGGTGTCGGAGATCAAGGCGAAGTCGGCCTTCAGGCGCTCGGGATGCCTCTCGACAAACGCGGCAATCTGCTCGCCGCCCACTTCCTCTTCGCCCTCGTAAAGCACGCGGATATTGATGGGCAGTTTGCCTTCCGTTTTCAGAATCGACTCGAGCGCGCGCAGTTGCGTCACAAGTTGTCCCTTGTCGTCGACGGCGCCGCGGGCATAGAGGTTATGGTTGCGCTCGGTCGGCTCGAAGGGGGGCGTGCGCCACTCATCGAGCGGATCGGGCGGCTGCACATCGTAATGCGCGTAGCAAAGGCAAGTGGGTTTGCCCGTGGCATGAAGCCAGTCTGCATAGACCAGCGGGTGACCGTCGGCGGAGCGGATCACTTCGACATGCTCCATGCCGATGCGACGCAGATCCGATGCGACCCACTCGGCGGCAGCTTCGACGTCGCCATCGTGCTCGGGCAGCGTGGAGACCGAGGGAATGCGCAGCAGGGCCTTGAGGTCATCGAGAAAGCGCGCAGCGTTCTCCCGCGCGTAAGCAATGGCAGCGTCCATAAGAGCACCTCGAAAAGGAGCAAGGAAACAGTCGAGTATACGGCAGAGATCGTATCGTCAGGCCGCGAGCGGCTGGGCATCACGGTACGTTCGGCGCAGCAACATCGCCGCCAGCAGCAAAAGGCCGCCCTGCCCGCCCGCCGCAGAAATCCAGCAGCACATCACGAGGCGTGCTGGTGCGGCCGGGGATAGAACCCCGGAGACACTCGTCCCGGCTGGCCAGCGGAAGCGTCGACAGCAACGCCAAAACGGCCGCGTTGCGAAAGCGCAGTCAGGAGACGGGTGGTCATGCCGGCCAGTGGCGCTCCGGGGCGGCACGCCAGGCATTGAAGACCCAAGGCTGACGAGGCCGTAGCCGACAAAATGCCCGCTGTTGCGGATGCAGGGATATCCCACGTTCCACCGCGCAAGGGGGTCGAAGAACGCGATTCAGAGAAGCGGGGAGCCGGCGGCTGGTGTTGGCTGACGGCATCAGGGCCGTCGATTCCACCGGGATAATGGCAATTCCCACCCGGGCAGGAATCCAGTGGATGAATATTCGCATCCGACGATTGCGCTTCGATTTCCGGAAGTGCGAGCGTTAACTAAAAGATTATATGGGTTTTGATCTGCTGAAATTGCCGCATCCGCCGGGTTCCGGACCCCTGGGCGTGATACAACAAACCGTGATCTATTGGGTTGGATCGATTGGATGACCGTTCAGGAAAAGGTCCTTATTGTCGAAGATGAGCCGCACGCGCTTTCCGGCCTCGCCGAGCTGGTTTCCGGCTGGGGCTACCGGACCGAAACCGCCCGGGACGGCATAGAAGCGCTGGAAAAAGTCACCGCATGGCAACCGGGCATCATTGTCTCTGATCTCAAGATGCCCCGGATGGACGGCCTCGAGCTGCTTTCGCGGCTCAGTGAAACCACCGCAAAGACCGCAGTCATCATGCTGACGGCACAGGGTTCGATCGAAGCGGCCGTGGAAGCGATGAAGAGCGGTGCCTACGACTTCATCCAGAAACCGGTGGATCCGACGCGGCTCCGCGCCATCCTGACCAACGCCGCACGCCAGCGAGAGACCGACCGCGAACTCGAAGTGACACGCCGTAAGCTGCGCGAGACCGGCGTGCTGGGATCTCTGGTGGGCTCGTCGAAGAAGATGCAGGAGATCTTCACGCTCATCGAGCACGTAGCCACCAGCAACGTGAGCGTGCTGATCACCGGCGAAAGCGGCACCGGCAAGGAGCTGGTTGCGCGCACGCTGCACGATCTGAGCCCGCGGCGGACGAAGCCTTTCGTAGCCGTGAACTGCGCGGCCATTCCTGAAACGCTGATCGAGAGCGAGATTTTCGGCCATGAAAAGGGCGCGTTCACCGGGGCCATCGAGCGCCGGGCCGGCTGTTTCGAGCTGGCCGAAGAAGGCACGCTGCTGCTGGACGAGATTGGCGAGATGCCGGTGGCGACCCAGGCCAAACTGCTGCGCGTCCTCGAAGATCGCAAACTGCGCAGGCTGGGCAGCAAGGTGGAGTCGCCGGTCGATGTTCGCGTGCTGGCAGCTACCAACAAGGATCCGGAACAGGCGGTCGGCAGCGGGCAGTTGCGCGGGGACCTGTACTACCGCCTGAACGTCTTTAACATCCACATGCCCCCGCTGCGCGAGCATCGAGAAGATATTCCGGCGATTGCTGAAGCCATGATTACGGACATGAACCAGAAGCACCAGCGGCGGGTGAGCGGCATCGACAGCGAAATGCTGGCACGGCTGATGGCGCACGACTGGCCTGGGAACGTCCGCGAACTGCGCAACACCATCGAGCGCGCGGTGGTGCTTTGCGCCGACGGACAACTGCAGCCGCGGCACCTGCCTCCGGGCTTCGGCACACGCGCGCCGAAACCGGCCAGCGAACTTCCTCCGAACGCGATCCAGCTTGAAGTAGGCGCAACCGTCGACGATGCCGAGCGCATGCTGATCTTCAAGACCCTCGAATCCACGCACAACAACAAAACCAAAGCAGCGGAAATCCTGGGGATCAGCCTCAAAACGCTGCATAACAAACTGAGAGAATATGGCACGGCGGCGACCACGGCCGGCGCGCTCGACGAGTAAAATCGCACTCACACCGCCGCGTCCGGCCCACCGGGACCGCGGCGCGCAGCGGAACAGGATCGCCGGCGCACACGGCTGGTTCCGGAGTCGATGCAGCCAGAGTGCACTCTGGCCCCTGCGGTAATTTGCTTTCGTTCTGCCCCGTAGACTCTAATCACGGAGCTCCGAGCCACGGGCCTCGGGCACTTTTTGGGGAACGATGCGGCTGAAGACCAAACTCGTCCTTGCGATCACCGGCCTCGTGTTTTCGGTCGTGATGCTCTTCTCCTGGATCTGGCTTAGCCAGCTGCTGCAGCAGCACATCGAGCAGGATTACTCGATCACCACCCAGCAGGCACACGAAGTACTGCAGCAGGTAAACCGCGCGCTCGACACCGGGCTCGCCGGCCGGCACTTCGACCCCCGCGATCAGGAGGCGGTGCGAGCCGCAGTGGCAGCCACGCTGCGCCAGAACGCTGCGCTGAACGACCAGATCAACTCCATCATCGAGTATTCGCCTCCGGTGCTCGACGTAGCGGTGGCTGATCGCAATGGGCGTGCCCTCGTTGTGGCGCCCGACGCGACGCAGCAGGACCAGATGCTTCCCAAACGGCCTGACTACTCTGAGCTGCGGCACGGCTATCTCATTCGCACGCTGCGTATCGTCTTCGGACCGCCCAGGGTTTACAACGTCTCTCAGGGCCTCGACCTGAACGATCAGCCCTTCCTCACGGTGCGCATCGGCATTCGCACCACGCTTCTGAGGGACGCTTTTAAGCCGTGGCTAAAGGATTCGCTGGGCTTCATCGGCCTCGCCATGATCATCTCGCTGGTGGTGGCGGCCCTCGTGGCGAATCTGGCCCTGCAGCCGATCGAGCAAATCAGCCGGCGGCTCGACATGCTGGCCGCGCAGGAGTCGATTGCCGAAACTCAGACGGCCGGCGAGTTGCCGGCACCGGAGGAAGAAGCTCCGCCGCCAGGACCGCTGGCCGTGCTCACCGACCCAATTCTCGGTCGCGGCGACGATGCCGTGGCCAAGGTCTCGGGCAAGATCGAACGCCTGGGCCAGCGCATTCGCAACGTGGAGGAAGTCTTTTCCGCGTTGCGCGAGAACCTTGACCAGATCCTGAGCAATCTGCAGGACGGGATGATGCTGTTCACCCGCGACGCGCGCGCCGTGCTGGTGTCGACGTCGGTGGAGCGCTTCCTCAACATGAGCCGCGACAACATCTTCGGCGCGGAAGTGCGCGACATCTTCGACCGCAGCACGCGCCTGGGGCGCACCATCCGCGATGCCTTTGAGGGCGGCATGTCGATCGTGCAGGAGGAGGTGACGACCGAAACCGGCCGCAGGATCGAAGTCTCGCTCGACTTCATTCACGATACGCATTCGCGCGACCGCCATTCGCTCGGCGCGCTGCTGACGTTTCACGATCTGGAATCGGTGCGCGAGATCGAAAGCGAGCTCGAAGTCTCGCGCCGCATGGCGGCCATCGGAAGGCTGACGGCGGGCGTCGGCCACGAGGTGAAGAACCCGATCAACGCCATCGTCGTACACATCGAATTGCTGCGGAATAAGATCCAGGCCGGCGGCGACGCCTTGCGCCATCTGGAGGTTATCCAAAGCGAAATTCGGCGGCTCGATCGGGTTGTGCAAACTTTGGTGGATTTCTCCCGCCCCGTCGAGCTGCGCCTTATGGACATGGATCTGCGGGAGCTCGTGTCGAGCGTACTGATGCTGGCTTCAGCGGAGCTGGAAACGCGGGGCATCCTTCTGGAAAGCGAAATGCCGGGGAATGCCGTCCTGTGCCGTGTGGACGGCGATTTGCTGAAGCAGGCTCTGCTGAACGTGGTGCTGAACGGCGCCCAGGCCATGGCCACCGGCGGCACACTCACGGTCAGACTGGGCGACGGAGCCAGATGGGCTGCCATTTCGGTGCGCGATCAGGGCGTCGGCATCCCCGACGACATCCGCTCGCGCATCTTCGATCTGTACTTCACCACGAAAAAGGAAGGCAGCGGCATCGGACTGGCGATGACTTACCGCATCGTGCAGATGCATCACGGCCAGATTGACGTAGAATCGAAGGCTGGGAGCGGAACCACATTTGTGCTGCGGCTCCCGCTGATTTCTGCCGGTTCGGGACAACGCGCGGCGCCGGTTTTGCCGGAGCCTGCGGTCTCCGGCGAGCTTGCTCGCCAGGGTGGTGAAGCCCAGCCAGAAAGGTCCGGACCATGAGATCCGGGTGGAGGATGGCGGCCTTTGGGCTGCTGCTCGCGTCGGTCGCGGGATGCAGCCGCTTGCGGCCGCATGTAGTCCCTCCGGTAGCCGCACAGGCACCGTCTGAGCCTGCATGGCGAATGGCTGCAATGATTCCGCCGATGCCCCCGTTGCCGCCTGCCACGAGCCAGCCGGTGATGCTTGACACGAGCGTGCCGCCGGAACCGAAGCCGGTCGAGGAAGCCCGTCCGAAACGGCCGCACCACCATCCGAAAACCACGGAATCGGCGCAGGATACTCCCAAGCCCGTTGCTCAGCCCACAACGCCCGCGGAAACGGAGGAGGCTGCGAATCCGCAGCCTTCCGATGCGTCGCCCATCGGTCAGCTTTCCGCCGCAAGCGGCGATACCAACACCGCCGATCGTCAGACGCAGCTCGATCAGATCAACGCGATGGAGAACACGCTGAATGGCATTCATCGCTCGCTCTCAAGCGAAGAGCAGAAGACGGCGACCCTGATTCGCACATTCATCACGCGGGCGCGCGACGCGCTGAAGATGGATGATCTGGAAGGCGCGAAAAACTACTCCAATAAAGCGAAGGTCCTGCTGCAGGAACTGACGAAACCGTAGCGCGCAGGGGTCAGTTCTCAGAGGTCAGTCGACTGCGCTTGCTGCTGACGGATCGATCAGCGTTCGCTCCACTTCAGCTTTTGCCGCAGCACGTCGAAAAACCCATTGTGGTTCAGGCGGACGAGCTTGACGCAGTAGTCAGAGCGGCGGCAGCGCAACTCATCGTCCACGCGCATCTGGATGGCCTCCTGGCCGTCCACGGTGAGGAAGGTCTGGTCGGGAACGCCTTCCACGCGCACCTGAATATGCGACTTGCCTGGCACCACCAAAGGCCGCAGCGTGAGCTGGTGCGGGCAGATCGGCGTCACGATGAGCGTGTCGACTCCCGGGATCAGCACCGGACCGCCGGCCGCCAGCGAGTAGGCCGTGGATCCGGTAGGCGTGGCGACGATGATGCCGTCGGCGCGGAACGACGCGGCGAGCTGGCCATCGATCTCCACGCTGAAGTGGCCCATGCGCGCGATCGCGCCCTTGGCGATCACCACGTCGTTCAGCACATCGTGTTCGCGGTAGAGCTTGCCATCGCGCCACAGCTCGGTGTGCAGCATTACGCGCGAGTCCACGACGCAGCAGTTCGTCGCGAAGGCCTCGAGGTGCTTGTAGAGGTCGGCCAGGCGGACTTCGGTCAGAAAGCCGAGGGCACCCAGATTCACGCTGAGGATTGGAACGCCGATGCGGGCAAAGACGCGTGCCGCCGCCAGCAACGTGCCATCGCCGCCCAGCACAATAACCAGGTCCGGCTTGTGCTCCGCCATCTCCGGGCGCGGGCACACGCGCTCATCCATGACGTAATTGGCGCTGACGGGATCGAGCAGAGGCTCGTAGCCATGCCCCTTCAGCCACAGCACCAGATCGGGCAGGGTCTGCTTCAGTTCCTCGTTCTGCGGTTTGGAAATGATGGCGACGCGCGGCATCAGGAACCAGTGTAATCCCGGGCGAAGAGAGGACCATGAAATGGCAGCTTTGACCTGCGCCGCAAAGCAAAACGGCCGGCATCGCCGGCCGCATGCGTAATCACGGGTTTGAATTATGTCGTGCCAATGCTCTTCACGGCGAGAAACTGCGCAGGAACCGCAGCGCCGCTTGCGTTGATGAGCTTCGGATTGATCGGTGTCTGCGCGTCGGCAGGAGCCGTCGCGCCGGTCGTGTCGACCGTGACCAGGTGCACGAGATTGTCGCCGCTCGTGCTGACAAAGAAGGTTGCGCCGTCGGGCGAGAAGATGCCCGCGATGGGAGCCTGCGCGCCCGAGGATAGCTGGACCGTACTAAGCGCTCCAGACGGGAAGCTGCCGGAACTCCAGGTGCCGGGGACGTAGTAGGGCAGCACGCCCGTTGCTCCGCTGCCCTGATAGGTCACGAACGCCAGGTTTGCGTAGGGCGACGCGACCACCTGATCGATCTCCGACGCCGTAACCGGCATCCCCTGCGAGTTGGAGCTGGTGTTCAGGGTCAGCGGCGTCGCGTTGTAGGCCGGGCAGGCGTTGACGGGAACTCCCGGAGGGCCGGTTGCCGATGAGTTCTGATGAAGCCAGATATCGGAGAACGACGACGTATCCGCGCCGAGCACGTGGAAGCCGTCCGCCGTCGCGGTGAGCTGCGTCGTGGATACCGAAGTGTCTCCGGCCGGCGGGTAGAACTGCAGTGTGGAGGTCCCGGCGTTGTTGGGGCAGTAGCTGCGCGCCGCCGTGGGGTTGCCGCTGAAGAACGTGGCCACGCTGGGCACGGTTACCGTGACGGCGGGCCCGCAGAAAGGATCGTAGCTCGGGTTATACGCCGGATATTGCGCGGTGCCGGCGGCATCGAGCGGACAGCTGTAGGTCCCTTGGTTGCTGAGCGGATAGCTCGTCCAACCGGAGTTCGAATTGTTGACGAACAGCGTGTTCTGTCCCGTCCCCGGATTGACGCCCACGATGTAAGCCGTCGTGCCGTCGGGCGAGAAGCTGGCGTGGTTCGCGATCCCTGAGATGCTGGTGGCGGTTCCGGTTGCGGGAGAGTAAAGGTAAATGACCTGGCGTAACTGGTCGTTGATAATGACTTCCGAATTGCCGGGATTCACGGCGAGCACAACGCCAGGCACCGCGGGAACTTCTTTGGAGAGCTGGTTGTTCGTAGCCGAGTAGGTCATCAGCTCGTGATAGCTGCCAAAGTAGAGCGTGTCGCCGCCCGCATCCATCACCATGGAGTTGGGCGTGTAGGGCAGGGAAATTGGCGCGCCCGAGGCTCCGGTCTGCAGATCGACCTCAGAGAAGTACTGCGACTGGGACGACGCCATCCATATCTCGTTGGTCACGCGGCCGGGGGAATTGATGGTGACGATATTGCCGGCGATCGGCATGCCGTTGCCCAGCACACCCACCAGGTTGATGGGTGATGGGTTGCAACCCGGCGGCTGGCAGATGGTAGTCACAGAAGCATGGCTGGGGAACGACGCCGAAACCACTCCCGTGGCGTTCACGTTGAGATTCTGCGGTTGGGTCGAAGCGTAGCTCAGGGTCAGACCGTTGATGTTGACGCCGTTATGGTCCGTAGCGGTCGAAACAACCGTCTGCGGGGAACTCGGCGTTACCTTCACAGTGCTCGAGCCGTTGACGGCCGACGTGATCGTCACCGGCGGGCAGGTGGAGAAATAACCGGCAGCCGAAGTCACATCGGAGGTGGTGGCCGTGATCACGGTCGATCCGGGCAGGTTGGCCGTTGCCGTACCATTCGGATTCGACGTCGTGCCGGTGCTGCCGGTGATCGGATTCACATTGGTCGGATTCGTGGTGTTATTGATATTCACCACGTTGGCATTGACCGCGGCATATTGAATCGTGCCGATGTTCGCATTCGGGCTGGTGCAGGAGGTGGAGGTGGGACTGCAGAGCGTCACGCCTCCGGGCCCGATGACCGTGGTTTCCGCCAGCAGCGAGGTTTGCGCCCCTGAGGAATTCACGAGCGGCTGCCCCTGCGAGACGCACGCCGCCTGGCTGGGGATGGTCATCGATGTAATGGGCGGGTGAATGTAGATGTCGACGGGATTGGTCGTTACGCCGCCGCCGGATGCCGTGATCTGGACGGTCCCGCAGGCCGTAGACACGCAGCCGTTGAAGCTGCTGACGGTTGAGCCGGAGGGCGGCGTGCAAATGGTGAAATCGGTGGTGCCGCCGGGACTGTTGCGGTTCCAGGTGCCCGCGCAGATCTGACCGGTGGGAGAGATGTCGGCCAGCAGGAGGTTGGAGCTGGCGTAAGTCCAATGCGTCACCGACGCCGAGCTGCCCGTGCAGGAGTAGGCGGTCGGCGAGCCGATGTTGCCCGTCTGTCCCCAGGAGAGCGAAAGCCCCGTTACTTCCGGCTGCATCGTGGCGTATACAGGCTGCGTCGATGTCTCGCCATAGGCGTGGCCGTTCCTGATGCAGTAATTGTTGGGATTATGGCCGCAACCTGCGATGGAAAGGCCAACCGGAAGCGAAAAAGCCAAAAGGACTGCAAAAGCAAGGAACCGCCGCATGAAACCTCCCCGTTTGAGCAGTCCAGCCACCCAAACGGTCCAAACGCCAGAAAATTACCGGGTGCGATTCAGGATAACAAACCGC
>DATJTG010000020.1:0-9088 GCA_035503555.1 Acidobacteriaceae bacterium
GGATCGCCGCCGTCTCCAGCCTGCACCCACGCTACGGTCGCGGGAGCGTCCGAGCGCCACTGATAGTCACGCGGGCCCGCAGGCACAGCATCAAACGCAATCGGGATATTGTCTTCGAGCGGCTCATAACTGAGTTGCTTCGCCGCTCCCGTATGCAGATTGATCACGTCTGTCCTGCGCGGAAAATTCTCTACCGGCAGCTCATACGAGTACGGATGGTGAATCGCGGAGATCAGCGCATACTTGCCATCCGGAGATGGCTCCGCCTCGCCGATTACGCTTGGCTTGCCTACATTTTTCGCCGGGCCGGCGAGGGGCACGACCTTCACTTGCGCCGTCGCATAGTAGTCAAAAAACTTCTCGTCCTCTGGATTTTTGAGAAGGTCCTCGTAGGTCCGGGCCGGCGTCACGCGTCCCAGGTTCTGCTGAATCGACGGTCCTGTCGGCACCTCGCTATGCACCGGAGCCGGTCCACGCCCGGTCGGCACCGTCCGGCACAGTAGTCCCCGGCTGTCGGGCATCCACGTGCAGGGATCGCCAAACACCCCGTTCAGCGCGACGCCTGCGATCTTCGCCGCGTGCCCGGTCGCCGCATCTGCCGTCCACAGGCTCAGGCCCGCGGCCGGCCCTTCGCCGGTAATCACGACAAAAGCAATACGCCGGGCATCCGGCGACCACTGGGCGTACTCGATATGCGGATGGATCGGCAGCCCCGTGACCGCAACTTCTTTCCCGTTCGGCAGGGTCTTAAACTTCAGGCCGATCCCATAGGGCAGCCGGCTGGGCCCGTTGGTCCTCGGATTGAAGCGTAACCCCGCCAGGCGGAGTTCCGGCTGGGCCAGGTCGGCGATGGTCAGAAGCCCGCCGGACTCCTCGATCAGGAGTGTGCGCGGGCGTCTGGTGTCCGGCCCGCTCCAGGTTTCCGGCGACACCAGGACGGTTGGAGTGGGTGGCGCCTCCAGCAGGTCAACAATTGCCCGTGGAGGCTTCTGGTAGGTGATGCTGCTTTGGGCGAAGGCGGGGGCCGTGGCGGCAGCCAGCCCGGCTGCGAATAGCCGCAACTGCGAACGGAGCGTCATGAGCAGTTCCTTTCCGTCACGATCGGAGGACAACGGCGGAGTGCGCCGATTGTAGCAGCGCCCAAAAAGTTCAAGGGGAGCACCGTTCCCGATGCTCCCCTGAACTCCCTTAAGCCCCGTTCTATGCGTTTGTAATGCTTGTTTAGCAGTGCCTCGCGCAGATGTCTTCAATTCCCAAATTAAAACTTCTCAATATTTCTCAATGCGTCGTAAGCCATTTTTCTGGAATGTGTTGCAGCATATTCCAGATCGGATGGCCGATCGGCACCGGTCATTACCCAAGGGAGAGATTCCTCGGATATTTCACGGAATCGAGGTTCCGGATCGGACTTCTTCTGCCGGTTGCCTCGACGGTTACCTCGAATCTCGCTCTGTGCCGCCATGCCGGCGCATGGTTCCGAGCCAGGCCGCAAAGCCTTCATCGTTGAACCGGGTGTGAATCCGCGCGGGGACGAGTGATACGATCTCCCATCCGCCCGCGGGCTCAAACGCCTCTCTCAACTCGTCCTCGCGCACCGGATGCGGTCCGATCCCGGGTTCCTGATCGCTGAAACAGAGGACATATAAGGTTCCGCCGGGATCGGTCACCGCAGCCAAACTCGCCACGTATCCCGGCCAATCTTCCGCGTCGAAGGTGTGGAAGAGCCCGCAATCCACGACGGTCCGAAATTTGCGCCCGAGTCGCCCGAGGTCGAGGGCGTCAGCCAGGGCAAATTCCGCAGGCAGCCCGCGTTCCTGCGCCTTCCTGCGAGCCGTCGCCACGGCGGTTTCCGCCACGTCCACGCCGAGAACCGGCAGACCGAGCGATGCGGCCAGCAGGGCGTGCTCGCCGGTGCCGCAACCCGCGTCGAGCAGCGGCCCGGCCCATCCCGAGGCCACGCGCGCCAGCGCCGGCTGGGGCCGGCCGATATCCCATGGCGGAGGCTCCTTCTGATACGACGCGTCCCACGGCTGGCCGGTCAATCGTTCATGCCGGCTCGGCTTCCTTCCGCCAAAACGATCGCCTGTGCCCTTGTCCATTCGCTCTGCCATCTCCACTGGCTTCTCTGTGTTCTCCGTGGCCTCTGAAGTGAAGATACTTCCTGTCACTGGTTCGCTGATGTCTCTTGCCTGTGTTCTTCCACTACCCAATCAACAAACTCCCGCCCCGCCGCCTGCTGGTCGTAGATCGGCGGCAGCTTCTTCCCGTCGGTGTATTCGTTGTACAGCCACGGATCGGTCACAGCGACGACCCTTCCCCGTCCGTAACGCGTCCAGGCCATAAGCGTATCGCCCTTCCATACCACCAGGGCCCGGGCCTTGCCGGAGAGTGCGAGCGAGCAGGTATCCTTCATATAGATGATGTGCGGATGCTTGAAGGGTGGCATCGCGCCCACGTCGATCTTCCCTGCCGGAAAATCGTCGCCGACGACGTGGTGCACCAGGACGTTGTTGAAGTGCAGGCCGAAGCGATCGGCCAGCAGATCCATGTGCGAGATGTCGGCGTTCGCCGGATCGTTCTCCATGAGCAGCAGCGTGCCGCCGCGCCTCACCCACCTCGCGATAACGTCCGCGTCGGCCGAAGTCATGTAATGCGGGTTGGGATTCTTCGCCACATTGTCCGGCGACGTAATCAGGTAATACTGCGCCTTCTTCAGCGACGATTCCGTCGGCTCGGTCGTCAGCGTGCCCGTCGACACACCGGCGTCGCGCCACATCTGACCGAAGAGCGAGTAGCCGCTGTTCGTCGTGTCGTCCCATTTGTAGTGGTAAAGCTGCGGCTTTCCATCCGGCCCGGGGCGCGTCTGGCTGTTGTACCAGGCATCGAGCAGGATCGTGCCATGCGAAGCTTCGAGCGACGGTGGCGCCTGCTGCGCAAACATCAGGCAACTCGCCGCGCACGCCACCGAGAGCAAAGTTGTCAAACCGCGCGTTCGTTGCAACCGCAACCTTCCTCCCGCAACCCTCAACCTGTTCTCTGAAACCAGTACCGTGCCCTAATCCTGCGGTCCCGGCTTCTGGGGCAATCCTGCCGTAGTCATCGGCAGCCCCGTCACCGGCCAGTGATTCACCTGGGCGTCGACGTTCATTTCCAGGGCGCAGTCCGGATTCGTCACCGGATCCACATCGATGTTCCAGCCATCCACCACCACGTCCGGCGTGTCGCCCTTCAGATCCGCGAGCGCTGCGTCGATGTGCACCGTTCGGCTCTCACCGGGCGCCAGCGAAATGTAGTTGTCAGAATAAAATGCCGGCAGCACGCGATCCCCCGTCGACTTTCGCCGCAGCTGGAGATGCGCCAGCAGAGCCACGTTGTTCCCCGGGTTCGTCAGGGTCACATCAAGCCCGAGCCGATCCCCGCTATCCTTCCGCGCGATCGTCGCCGTCAGCTTCTCCGGAGGCATCAGATTCAGACGCGACAAATCCTCGCCCGCCATCGGATTCGGCTTCCAGTACAAATTCTGCGACACGACATTCCCCTGCGCGTCCTTCAACTGCAAATCGACGAAGGTCGCCGTGCCCCGCCCCCATCCATCAGGAAACGGCGTGGGCCCCAGATCGATGGCGGTATCCGCCGGGCCCTCGACCGTGTAGTCCTTCTGCACCGCCAGGTGCGACGAATCGGCCCAGTAGCTGAGCGCCCACAGCGACACATGCGCGGTGTATCCGCTGAGCGCCGTGGGCAGATTATTGATCACGCGCAGATGAAAATCGTCCTCGTCCATCTGAATGTGCACCGGCTCCGCGGCCTTCTCTACCGCGTACAGCGACGCCATCGGCTCCAGATCGTAGCTGTAGAGCTGCCACACAAAGCTCGGCTGCGCGGGATTGCTCATCCACGTGATAATGCCCGTATCGGGCGCGAACAGATACTTGTTCCTGCCCTCATACATTGCGCGATAGGCCTCGTAGTTCATCATCTGCGCCTTGCGTACAAAGTCGGCGAGGTTCGCCACGCGGCCGTAACGCCCGGCCAGTTCGTACGGATACGTATCGCCCTCTGAGGCACCCTTGGCCAGATCGTGCGCGGCCCAATCGTCGTCGATGGTCTCCCAGTCCTTCTGCGGCATCATGGCGTGGATCGACTCAATCGTCGGCACGCTGACTGATCCTGTCTCCGTTTTGAACGGAGCATCCTGCACGTAGTACGCCTGCGGCACGCGCCAGTCATAGGGGCCCCCGCTCACCACGCCGCGCCCTGCCGTTGAGCTGGGCTGATAGAGCCGCGCCGGATCCAGCTCTGGAATCATTTTGGTCAGTGCATCGTGAATCGCCGGCGGCGGATACCCCTCGTTGCGCGCACACCACAGCGCAATCGATGGATGATTGCGGAAGCGCAGAATCTTGTCCTTCACGTTCGCCAGATACACCTGCAAATCGTCGGGATTCGGTCCGTCACTCGGATTCGGCTGGAACGCCTCGTCCCAGATCAGAATGCCGTAGCGGTCGCACAGATCGTAGAAATCCTCGCCTGTGCTCTGCCCCACCCAGTTGCGGATCATGTTCATGTGCGCCATCGCGTGGAAGCGAATCTCCGCCTCCAGCCGCGAGCGTGGGATTCGCTTCATCGCCTCGTCCAGGCCCCAGTCGCCGCCGCGTATGAAGACCTTGACCCCGTTCACGCTGATCGTCAGCGCATCCATGCCGCCGTAGGTGATCTTGCGAATGCCAAACTGCGTGTCGGTCTCGTTCGAATCCTGCCCATGCTCCACAAAGCGTAATACCAACTGATACAAATCTTGTGAACCATATCCGTTCGGCCACCACAGGTTCGGATTCGCCATATGCAGTGCGGCGACGGTCTTAGGATCCAGAGTGATCTCCACCCTGGCATGCGGCGCCAAAGTTTGCTTCTGTGAGAAATAGACAGCGCCCGGGCCCGGGCCCAATTCTCCGAGAAGCTTTTGTGGTACGCCGTTCACAAAAGAAGACTCGACTTCGCCCTCCAGCGTTCCCTTCACTTCCTTATCCGACGTGTTTTCCAGCGTCGCCTTCACCGTCAAGTCCGCCGAGTCCGTCCTGGGCAACGGCAGATCCGTAATCACCAGCGGATCCTCGACCAGGACTGGTCCCGACGCCGATAACCACACCTTCTGCCATAACCCCGTGTCGCGGTCGCGGACGGCATTCAGCCAGTCCCAGCCGATCGTGCACAGAAACGTCGGCCCGTCGATCGCCGTGATGCCGCCGTTCTTGCCCACGCCATTCGCGATGTTGTGCTCGTGCGGAACGCCGGGATGCGGCTGCGGGCTCACCTTCACCGCAATCACCGCCATCTCGCCGGGTTTGACGAATTTGGTGACGTCGAACCGGCCGCGGATGAACGCGCCCGTAAAGGTGCCGACCTCGGTCCCGTTCACCCACACGTCGCTCGAAAAATTGGAGCCGTCGAAGTGCAGCCAAACCTGCCTGTGCGCGTAGTCGCGCGGAACCGTCACCGTCGTGCGATACCACCACGCCGTCTTATTCAGCGACTCCGGGATCACCGACTCGCGATTGTTCTCGCCGTACGTCGGCTCGGGATACACCTTGTCGTTCACGAGGCTGGTGAGCACCGTCCCCGGAACCGTCGCGGCATACCATCCCTGGGCGGCGTAGCCCGCGCCCGATATCGCCGATCCCGCATCAGTCACCTTCGCGCTGTCCTGCAGCTTCCAGCCGGAGCCGATCTCGACCGTCGCCGGCAGCGCGCCCTTCTCGTTCCGTCCCTGCCCCCACGCCACGCTCGCCGCCAGCACGACCACCAGCCCCGACCATCCACGCTTTCCCATGAACACGGATCCCTCTCTTCGCAAAACGCCGAAACGTTTTAGCAGACCGCATCCAGTATTCACATTTGGCCGAGAAACTCCAACCGGGCGTGCCTGCATTCGACCGCTCCTCCCGTTATCTACCAGTCAGGCATTGCGTTTTTAGCCATGAGACCTTGTGCTAGGATTGTGGCCCTCTCAGGAAAGGGGGAAGCTGACCCATGCCCAGACGGCCCCAGCCGATTTTGGAAACGATTGCGCCCGGACAGCACAGCAGTATCACGCTGTCTCCCAGCGACTACAAAATTTCGGTCAAACCCACAGGAATCATCTTCACGGCCAACTCTGCAACGACGATCACGATCGGGCACCCTCCGCCTCCGGGAAAAAACACCGACTACGCGCTGAGCCCGGGTGAGGAATTTACGCTGCACCTCGCCGATAACGGCCAGCTGACGATTCTCGCGTACCAGGAGTTCACGCTCCCGGATAAGCCGGTCAGGCCCCGGCGGCGGTAGCCCTCTGCGGCGGTTCAGTTCGGCCAGCGACGGTGCTTCAATGCTGCTGCGCCGGCGCTGCCTTCTGCAGAGCGGCGTACTCTGCCCGCGCCCTGACCAGCACGGGAATTCCGGGATCAGCGTTCTTCCACATCCCCAAGAACTCTTCGTACGTCTGGCGCGCCGCAGCACGCGACGCGGGATCCAGAGCGTACGCGCGTGCGAGGCCCAATCGCGCCACCGCGCCCCACGGGAAGTTCCCCACAAGACCGCGGTGATCGACAAACTTCCGGAACTCGGCGACGGCTGCGTGGCTATCGCCGAGCTTCAGGTAAGCCTCGCCGCGTACATACGCAGGACATAACGCGATGGTATTGATCGACGGCGCGCTCAGCTCAATGGCCCCGGTTGCGTTGAGAAGGTCGATCGCCTTTTGGGGATCGTTGCGGTCCAGCGCAATCGCCGCGCGAATCGTCGGCAGCCAATACCGCTGCACCATGGTGTTCAGCGGGAGCTCTTTGTCGAGGGTGTCGGCCAGCTTCGCGGCTCCGGCGCCATCGCCCGCGCGCGCGAGGGCCAAGGCCGCAAATGCCCGCACCAGCCGGTTGGGCGCGAGCTTCGCGGCTGCGTTGGCGTCCGCAAGCGCCTCGCTCCTGTATCCAAACTCAGCTTCGCGCAGAGCGGCGGCAGCCTGATAGGAAGCAGCGGCTTCGCTCGAATCGTTTTGTTCGGCTGCGGCGACGGCTCGCTGCGTCAACTCACGCGCGCGCTCGGCTTGTCCGCGCCAGCCTTCGGTATCCGCCTCGGCCGCGGCCAGCATATCCGGAGAGTCGTTGCTCTCTGCCGCGCTTGTCTCCAGTGCGTTCAGCTTTCCGGCGTCGCCGCGCAGGAAGGCCAGTTGGTAGCGAGTCATGAGCAGGAACGCGATATCGAGCTTGCGCATTTGCGCCTGCTGAACGACGGCTTCGGCATCGTCGAGCCGATTGAGATTGATATAGTCGCCAGCCACGCTCGCGTAGTTCACCCAGTCTTTCGGCGCTCTGCGCAGCGCCTCCTGATCCTCGTCGAGCGCCTGCTCGAGATTACCCTCGAGGCTCGCGATGTAGCCCAGGCCTGAATAAGGCAGATGATCGCGCGGATAGATCTGCTGCCATAACTCATACGTCTGCGCTGCCTTGTCGAGCTGGCCTGTATTCGCGACATAATAATTCGTCATGATGGCGAGGCGCTCGTGTTCGCTGACCCGGTCGCGCAGGCTGTAGGCTTTGCCCGCCGCCTCGGCGGCACGATCGAGCTCGTTGAGCGTTTGATAGGAAAACGACTGCGCCACATACGCAATCGCGAAGTTGGGATCTAGCTCGACCGCATGGCTGTAAAACGGCAGCGCCGCCGCATCGCCTCGAACGGGCCGAATTCTCTGGCCCAGGCTGTAGGCCCGCAGCGCTTCCAGCGACGAAGTGGTCGCGGCTTCCAGCGGCGTATCGTACTTCTCGACCGAATTGAGGGATTCTCCCAGCTTGCCGCGCAGGTTCGCCGCTCCGGCGCTCAGAGCCGCCAGCACCTTTTCCTTACTCGACGCCTCCTGCTGCCCCTCCGCGAGAATCTTGCCGGTGCTGCAGTCCACGGCCTTCACGCCGATCACGTACTGATTGCCCAGGCTCGCAATCGATCCGGTCAACATCGCCTTGCTGCCCACGCGCTGGCACACCTCCTGCATCACGTCCGGGGCCAGGGGCTCCTCGGCGGATCGCCCCATCAGCTTCAGGGTGTCGTTCACCGTTTGCTGCGAGACCACTTCGAAGAACGGCGACTGCTCGAGCTGCACTTCCAGGCCCTGCTTCAGTGTGTCGTCGAAGACCGGGTTGCCGGTCTGGTTGTCGAAGTCGGCGAGCACGACAGAGTCTTTATCGGTGAGCTTGGCGGCGCTGCGGGGCGAGAGAGCGGCCCAGAGCAGCAATCCAGCGAGCACGACGCCAGCGGCGGCAACGCCGCCCAGCTTTCGGGCCTGCGGCGGTACGGCCTGCACGGCGCGAACGGCCAGGCTTTCAGAATCTCTTTTGAGGCGAAGCAGTTCTGCGCGGAGATCGCTCGCGTGCTGATAGCGCAGGGCGGGATCCTTCTCGAGCGCTCGTTCGATCAAATGCTCGAGGCCGGCTGGCATGGTGGGGTTGATCGCGCTTGGGGGTTGCGGCGTCTTCGTCAGAATCTCCGAGCAGATGACTCCGTAGTTCTCGCCACTGAACGGCACCCGGCCGGTCGCCATCTCGTAGAGCACCACTCCGAAGGAGAAGAGGTCGGTTCGGTGATCGAGCGGCGCGCCGCGCACCTGCTCCGGAGACATATAGGAGACGGTGCCCACGACTGCTTCGGGAGTCGAGAAGAGTTCCCCTCCCATCGAGGTCGTCGAGGCCGCGGCGGCTTCCGAAGCGCTTGTCGGGGCCCGCGCCGCGTTTACCTTGGCCAGGCCGAAGTCGAGGATCTTTGCGTGTCCGCTCTTCGTGACAAGCAGATTGCCGGGCTTGATGTCGCGATGCACGATGTTGGCGCGGTGCGCGGCGTCCAGCCCCTCGGCGATCTCGACGGCCAGCAGCAGCAGTTGCTGGGTCTTCATCGGCACACCGTGGATCGCGTCCTTTAGCGACTCGCCCTCGAGGAACTCCATGACGATGAAGGGCCGGTCATCGTCGAAGTCGATGTCGTAGATGGTGCAGATGGCGGGATGGTTGAGCGAGGAAGCCGCGCGCGCCTCGCGCCGCAGACGTTCCAGCGCCTGAGAATCGTC
>DATJTG010000021.1:0-16757 GCA_035503555.1 Acidobacteriaceae bacterium
TGAGTGTTTACGCCAGCGTCAGCAGTGTGATTTCCGGCGGGCAGTTGAGCCGGAAGGGCACGCCCACCGCGCCGATTCCGCGATTCACGTAGAGCTGGGTGGGCCCGTGCTGGAAGAGGCCCTCGACGTAGATCTTCCCAAAGTCCGGCAGCGCGAGCGGCGGCAGAAAAGGCAGGCGCACCTGCCCGCCGTGGGTGTGTCCGGAGAGCATCAGGTCCACGTTGTAGCGCGACACCTCGGGCAGAATGTCGGGCTCGTGCGCCATCAGGATCACGGCTTCCCCGCCGGTCATCGCGGCCTTCGGAACCGCGCGCTCCGGATGCGCCGCGCCATAGCAGGCGCTGCCGAGGCCCGCGAGCCAGAGCCGCTGCCCGTCCCGCTCCAGTGCGACCGCCGCATTCACCAGGGTCGGAATTCCATGCTCCTTCAGCGGCCCGAGTACGTACTCGCGCCCAACATCCCAGTCGTGATTGCCCATGATGGCGTAGCGCAGCGGGCACTCAATTCTGCTCAGGATCGCCGCGCAGGCGGGCGCGTGCCGCCGCGCAAAGGAGTAAGGCATCGGTCCAAATGAGATGAAATCTCCGGTCAGCGCGACCAGATCCGGTTTGAGCCCGTTCACAACGCGCACCATGCGCTCAAGAAAATACGCCTCGGTGTACTCCGCGTAGTGAAAATCGGAGATCTGCACGATGCGCATGCCGCGGAACGCGTCCGGCAACCGCGCCAAATGGATGGTGTGCTCTTCGACGCTCAGTTCATGCCGCGCAACCTCGCCCGCATAGAAGGCCAGCCCCGCCGCCGCGGCGCCCGAAAGCGAGAGAAACGAGCGTCGCGTCAGGTGAGGTTTGGATTCCGGCGCAGGAGGTCCCACTCGTCCATGATACGGGTTGACGCGCAAGCCGCCGCGTACCGCCTGCAATGAGAAAGGCCGGGCAGATTCGCCCGGCCTTCCCGAGACTGCCCACTCCGTTCCGTTAGTACGGATAAGGATAGGGGGGGTAAGGATACGCGTAGGGATAGGGCCGCGCGTAGTACACCGGCCGCCGCTGCAGCTGCGGGGCGCTCTGCGCCAGCCGCTGCGCCTCCTGCCACGAAACCGGCTGCACTGTCACCGCGCTCGAGAGGTGGAAGTTCAGCAATGTCTCCGGCAGCAGGATCTGCCGCGGTCCGTTGGTTCCGGCCGAAGCCAGCATGCCGGCTCCGCCACCCGCCAGCGCGCCTACCGCTGCGCCCGGGCCGCGTCCGATGGCTCCGCCGATCAGCGCGCCCACCAGGGCTCCGCCCACGGTATTCGCCGCGGTGTAGCCGGCCTTGTTCGGGCCTTTGCTCGACCAGATATCGCTGGTCAGCGGATAGGCATTGCCGCCGAGGTTGAGCGTTGTGAGCTGCAGCTCGAGTTCGCCCGCGCCGCCGAGCGCGCCCGGCTTTTTCACTTTCACGACCGTGCCCTGAAGCACCGCGCCGCGCGGAATCGCCAGCACGTTGCCCTCAAACACGTCGCTCGCCACCGTAGCCTGAAAAGCCGCTCCGTCCTGCAGCTTGCCCGTATCCAGCGGCTCGCTGGTGCGAATCTGCAGCAGCGTTCCTGCGGGGACCGTCACCGGTCCGCTCACCGCCTGCGGCGGAGGACCCTGCTGGCCCTGCGGGATGTATGCGTTGTAGGCGCCGGGAGCCTGTCCATAGGGGCTCTGCCCCTGATAGGCGGGCCGCGCCGGGGTCTGCTGCTGATCCGGAGGAGGAGGCGGCGGCAACTGCCCGTTTTGCGCCTGGGGCGCTGCCTGCTGGTTGTCGGCTGTGGCCTGCTGATTATCCATCGGCGGCTCGGCCGGTTCCTGGCCCTGCGGCGGAGGCGGCGGCAGAGCCTGACTGCTGTCGGCAACGACGATGTTGTCCTGAATGCCGGCGACGCCGGATACATTTGCGGCGACCGTCTCGGCTTCCTGGCGCTGCTGCTGCGTTTGCACGTTGCCGGTGAGCGTGACCACCCCGTTCGAGGTGAAGGCCTTCACATGCTGGCCCTCGAGCGCCGTGTCGTTGGTCAGCGCGGCAGCCACTTTCGACTGCAGATCGCCATCGTTCGCAGTCGCGCTCTGGGCCATGGCGGCCGGAATCCAAAGGCAGCCGGCAAGCGCCACCATCGCGCCCGCCCGCAGCGTCCATTTTCCCCTCAATCCATTCGTATCCATGTGTGCAACTCCCCGCGTTTCGGAAACTTTCAGCCTGTGCCTCGTGGCGGACCCCGGAATTCCAGGTATGGAGTTCTGAGGTCTCAGACGCAGTCCCGTCCGAAGCGTCAACACTTCCATCCAATCCAACACCGGATTGGACGAAAAGTTCCGATCCCGAGCCGCACGAATACTCTATCCCCTTTGCTTCCTGTAGCGCTCAATCAGAGTCGTCGTCGAACTGTCGTGGCTGCCGGCGGCGGGTCCCGAACCCTCCAGTTCGCCAATGATCTTCCTGGCAAGGACTTTGCCCAGCTCCACCCCCCACTGGTCGAAGGAATCGATCTGCCAGACCACGCCCTGGGTGAAAACGCTGTGCTCGTAGAGGGCTACCAGCTTGCCCAGAGCCGCAGGCGTCAATTCTGAGAGCAGGAAGGTGCTCGACGGGCGGTTGCCCTCGAAGACGCGATGGGGGACGAGCCAGTCCGGCGTGCCTTCCGCCTTCACATCGTCGACGGTCTTGCCAAACGCCAGCGCCTCGCCCTGCGCGAAGACGTTGGCCATCAGGAGATCGTGGTGATTGCTGAGCGGGTTCAGCGTTCTGGCGAAGCCGATGAAGTCGCAGGGGATCAGCCGCGTACCCTGGTGGATGAGCTGGTAGAACGAGTGCTGCCCATTCGTGCCCGGCTCGCCCCAGAAGATCGGTCCCGTCTCGTACTGCACGCGCTCGCCGCTCAGGGTGACGTGCTTGCCGTTCGATTCCATGGTGAGCTGCTGCAGGTAAGCGGGGAAGCGCTTCAGGTACTGGTCGTAGGGCAGCACCGCGACCGTTTCCGCGCCGAAGAAGTCGGTGTACCAGACGGTGAGCAGGCCCATCAGCGCCGGCAGGTTCTTCTCGAACGGCGTGGTCCGGTAATGTTCGTCCATGGCGTGGAAGCCTGCCAGCATGGCGCGGAAATTCTCCGGGCCGACGGCCAGCATGGTCGAGAGGCCAATCGCCGAATCCATCGAATAGCGGCCGCCCACCCAGTCCCAGAAGCCGAACATATTCGCCGTATCGATCCCGAATTTCGACACTTCTTTCGCGTTCGTCGATACGGCGACGAAATGCTTCGCAACGGCCTTTTCGTCTTTTAGCTTTTTCAGCGACCAGTCGCGCGCCGACTGTGCGTTCGTCATCGTTTCCAGCGTGGTGAAGGTTTTCGACGAGATGATGAACAGGGTTTCCTCGGGATCGAGATCGTGCGTCGCCTCGGCGAAGTCCGTTCCGTCCACGTTGGAGACGAAGCGGAACGTCATGTTGCGCTGGCTGTAGTGCCGCAGCGCCTCGTAGGCCATCACCGGGCCGAGATCGGATCCTCCGATGCCGATGTTGATGACGTTGGCGATGCGCTTGCCCGTGAAACCCTTCCACGCGCCGCCGCGCACGCGGTTGCTGAAGTCGGCCATGCGGTCGAGCACCTCGTGCACGCCGGGCACCACATTTTCGCCGTCGACGTCGATCACGGCGCCTTTCGGCGCGCGCAGGGCCGTGTGCAGGACGGCGCGCTTCTCGGTGATGTTGATCTTCTGCCCGGAAAACATGGCGTCGATCCGCTCCCGCAGGCTGCTCTGCTCGGCCAGTTGCAGCAGAAGCCTCACCGTCTCATCGGTGATCCGGTGCTTGGAGTAGTCGAAATAAATTCCCTCCGCTTCGGCCGTCAGCCGCTTGCCGCGCTGCGGGTCCTTCGCGAACAGTTCCCGCAGATGCGTTTTCTTCAGGGTCTCGGCGTGCGCCTGCAGCGCTTTCCATGCAGGCAGTTGCGTCAGGGGAGTCTGTACGGCGGTCGCGGTCGCGCTCATCCTTCACCTCGTCAAAATGGTTCTCAACAATATTGTGATTCCCTCAGGCGGGGTTCGGTCGCAATGGAGTCCGGAGAGTTCGCCGGCTGAACCCTTACCCCTTACCTCCGTCTTCTTCAGTTACCCGTGGGAATGATTCCGGCGTTCTCCACCATCAGGATCACCGTTCGGTGCGGAGCCCGCGTCCGGTGCATGGTCGCTTTGGGCACCACAAATCCCTGCTGCGGATCGAGCGCCACCGTGCGGCCTTCCAGGTCGATGAGCAACTGGCCTTCGATCACATAGAAAAACTCATCGTCGCCGGTGTGCTGATGCCAGTGGTATTCGCCCTCGAGCACGCCCATGCGGACCACGCTGCCATTCACCTGGCAGAGCGTCTGGTTGAACCACTTGTGGGTGCAGGCGGCGGCTTCCGCCCCGACGTCGATCACTTCGAGCGGCTTGCGCAGGATATTGAGGCGAGTTTCGTAGGGATAATCGGCGACCGAATCAGGCATCGGGGGACCTCCAGCGTCAATCGCAATAATGGTACCCCGCTGCCTGTGAACGGGAAAACAAGCTGCGCCTTCGAACTGCACGCGTCTGGGCGCGGCCGCCCGAACGGCTACCCCAAAGCACCCATGGCAAACGCGCGTGCCGCTTCGAGCAGCTTCGTCACGCTCTCCTTCGAACAGGATTCGGAGTAGATCCGAAGCAGCGGTTCCGTGCCGGAGGCGCGCAGCAGCAGCCACGTTTTCGCGGCATTCGGCTTGCTCTTTGCTTCGGGATTGTCGAGCCAGAACTTGATGCCGTCGAGCGTCTCGACTTTCTCGACTTTCATTCCTGCGAAATCCGCCACGCCGGCCTTCGCCTTCGCGATGGTTGCGTTCTTCAGGTCGTCGGGGATGTGGAGATCGATGCGCCCGTAGTGATGTTCGCCATATTCCTTCTGGAGCGCAGCGACGAGCTGGCCGAGCGTCTTCTTTTCCTCGGCCATCACGTTGGCGATCAACAGGGAATTGAGCAATCCATCGCGCTCGGGCAGGTGCCGCTGGATGCCGATGCCGCCCGACTCCTCGCCGCCGATCAGGATGTTCTCGGTGAGCATGAGGTCGCAGACGAATTTGAAGCCGATGCCGTGCTCGTGGAGCCTGCGGCCGTACTTTGCCGCGATCCGGTCGAGCATCGACGTGGTGTTGAAGGCGCGCGTCACGTCGCCCGGCCATTGCCTGCGCTCCAGCAGCCATTGCAGAAGCACGGAAAAAATCTTGTGCGGATCGACGAAGTTTCCGTCCTCATCGACCGCGCCGATGCGATCCGCGTCGCCGTCGGTGATCAGGCCGGCGTCGCACTTCTCGGCGACCACGGCATCCTGGCAGGCGCGAATGTGCGGTTCAATCGGCTCCGGATTCACGCCGCCGAACAGGGGATCGTGGCTGGCGCGAATCTGCACATAGTTGACGCCAATCTTGTCGAAAATGCCCGCGACGACTCCGGCGCCCGCGCCGTGCATGGAATCGATGGTGAATCGCAGGCCCGACTGCGCAATCAGGTCGAGGTCGACGAACTTCGCAATCGCCTCCACATAGGGCGGCAGGAAATTGACCTTCCCGATCGGCGCAGCTATGCCTTTGGGGAGCGCCTTGCCGAGCCGGCATTCGATATCCGTCATAATCGACGGGCTGCCCGACCCGCCATAGGCCGCCTTGTACTTCACGCCATTCCACTGCGAAGGATTGTGGCTCGAGGTGATCATGACGCCGCCGGCCGCGCCGCGATGCTTCACCGCGTAGGACAGGGCCGGTGTCGGCGTAATGCGATCCGCCAATAGCACGGGAATGCCGGCGCCGGCGAGGACCTCGGCAACGAGGGCTGCAAAGGCCGGCGAGCCAAAGCGCGTGTCGTAGCCGATGCAGACGCCCTTTGCCGGATCTTCTTTCTCGATTACATAGCTTGCGATCGCGGCTGCGGCGGTCCGGACGTTCTCATACGTGAAATCGTCGGCGATGACGCCGCGCCATCCATCGGTTCCAAACTTGATTGGGGATTTGCTCATGGCCTCTTAACAGATCGAAACAATGCTTCGATGCAGAAAATGTTGTTCGGAGTGGAGATTATCCGCCTGAGAGTGCTGCCGGCTACCGGTTCCAGGCTTCACCTGCCCTGGGCTGCGTTTCGCTGCCTTCCTCTGCTCTAAGTCAGATCCTCGTGCCCCTTTGCCGCCAGTTCTTTTACCACCTTGCCCACATCCTGCGAGTGGTGCAGATCGGTGATGAGCAGCGCGTCTTCCGTCTCCACGACCACCAGGTTCTGCACGCCGACCAGCGCGACAAAGCGCTTCGGGCTGTGAACGTAGTTGTTGTGTGCGCTTACCGCCAGGGTGCCCTTCGCCTCCGTTACGTTGCCGTGCTCATCGGCATCCTTGCGCTCCACCTGATACTCATGCAGCGCTGTCCACGATCCCAGATCGCTCCATCCGAAGCGCGCGGGCAGGCAATAGAGATTGGACTGCTTCTCGCCCTTCGCCGAGCGCGGCTCGAGAATCGCGTAATCGACGCTGATGTTTTCGCACTTCGGATACAGATCCTTGAAGACTCGCTCGAAGTCGGGCGTTCCCCACGCCGCCACAATTTCTGCCAGCAGCGGAGCCGTATCCGGCATATATTCGCGCACCGCATTCGCCAGGGTGGTCGCGCTCCACACAAACATGCCGCTGTTCCAGAAGTAGTTCCCGGCCGCGACAAACTCCTCGGCTTTTTCCGCGTTGGGCTTCTCGGTGAAGCGGCGGACGCGCAGGATGCCCTGTTCGTATGCGCCGCCGGTCTCGATATACCCGTAGCCGGTTTCGGCGCGTGTGGGCTCAATGCCGAGGACCACCATGTTTTCGCCGGCGGCGGCCAGCCGGACCGCGCGGCGGATGGTCGCCTCGAACGCTTCCTGATCCGCGACCACGTGGTCGGCGGGAAAGACTCCGAGGACGGCGCCCGGATGCAGACGCTCCATCAGCAGCGCCGCCAGCCCCGCAGCCGGAGCCGTGTTCCGCGCGGCCGGCTCGCACACCACCTGCTCTTCGGGCACGCCGCCGAGTTGCGAGCAAATGGCGTCGGAGAGGAGGGAATTGGTGATCACCCACACGTCATCGGCCTGCGCCATGGGCGCGAGGCGGTCCAGCGTGCGCTGGATCATGGTGCGCTCGCCGTCGAGCGCCAGCACCTGTTTGGCGCGCGCGCGGCGGCTGCGCGGCCAAAAGCGCGTGCCGCTGCCGCCTGCCAGGATGATGGGGCGAAAGTCGATTGCGTCGGCCATCGGTCTCCGGAAGAACCAACAGAATATAAGAAGCTGAGATGCGCGGGACGGCCGGGGTCTGCCCGCCGGTTACCATTGCGCGTGTTTTGCAGCGGGAACCGGGAACTCCCGCCCATCGAGTGGTGGCCGGCTTACTCGCCCGCCGGCACAATGCGGATGATCTCCGCGGGTCCGTCGGTCGCCAGGCTCCAGCGCGCCGTCGATGCCGGAACGATCGCCATCTGATTTCGTTCCACCGTGAACGGCTCGAAGGGCTTGCCATCCGGCGTCAGCCCTGAGATCTTCACCTGCCCCTCCACGACGAACAGCATCTGCACCACGCGCACCGGCGTTACCAGCGACGGAGCCGTGCCCATCCGGATCGGCCATCGCTCGATGCGGAAATACCGCTCGTCGATCAGCACGCTGTGCCCGTCCACGGTCTTCGGCGGCACCTTGCCTGCGCGCGTATGCACGCGCATGGCAGCGAACGACTTTTCGAGGTGCAGTTCCCGCGAGCTGCCGTAGTCGTAGAGGCGATAGGTCAGGTCGCTGGTCTGCTGGGTTTCCAGAATCACCAGCCCCGGCCAGATCGCGTGCACGGTGCCCGCGTCGACAAACACCATGTCGCCCTTGTCGACCGGAAGCATGTCCAGCAGCGACTCGAGGCTCTTATCTTCAACGGCGTGGCTCACCTGATCGAGCGTCACGCCGGGCTTTACGCCCAGGGCCACGCGCGAGCCCGGCTTGGCATCCAGCGCGTACCAGCACTCGGTTTTGCCGCGAGGCTCACCGTAATGCTGCGCCAGGGCATCGTCGGGATGCACCTGCACGCTCAGCTTTTCCTTCGGGAAGAGCAGCTTGATGAGCAGGGGAAAATCCTGCCCGGCCAGCGACGGCCCCAGCAGCGTGGTGCGATGTTGTCGCGTGATCTCCGCAAGGCTCATGCCCTGCAGACTGCCGGTATCGGCCGTGCACATCTCTCCCGTCAGCCACACTTCGCCGATGGGCTCGCCTTCGGCCTTGTAGTTGTACCAGGGATTGAGATCCTGAAAGCCCCACGGCCGCGTACGGAAATACGGCGCGAGGCGGAATGGGGGAACCGTCTCCATGCTCACCCTAGTATGCACGACGCCAACAGTTTCCTGGTACACAAACTTGTCTCTCGATACGATGGATGCAATGGCACGAATTCTCGTTACCGGCTGCGCGGGCTTCATTGGTTCCTGGATTCTTGAGACTCTCCTCGCTCGCGGCGCCGACATTGCCGGCCTCGACAACTTCGAAACCGGCACGCGCGAAAACCTCGCCCACCTTGAAGGCAAATTTCCTTTCATCGAGTGCGATCTCCGCGACGCTGAGGCCACCGCCCGGGCCTGCGAAGGCGTCGAAGTCATCTTTCACCAGGCGGCGCGGCCCTCGGTTCCGCGGTCGGTCAGGGATCCGCGCACCAGCCACACCGCCAACCTCGACGGCACCTTTAACCTGCTGGAGGGCGCCCGCGCCGCCGGCGTCCGGCGCGTCGTCTACGCTGCCTCGTCGTCGGCCTATGGCAACCAGCCGGGATTCCCGCGCGTGGAGACCATGGTTCCCATGCCGATCGCTCCGTATCCGGTGCAGAAGCTTGCCGGCGAGTTCTACATGAAGAGCTATTGGCAGGTTTACGGCATCGAAACGGTCTGCCTGCGGTACTTCAACATCTTCGGACCCCGTCAGGTTCCCGACTCGCCCTACTCCGGCGTGATGGCGAAATTTACGCTGCAAATGATGCGCGGCGAGCGCCCTACCATCCACGGCGACGGCGAGCAGGGCCGCGACTTCACGTACGTCGAAAACGCCGTCTCCGCCAATCTGCTGGCGATGGATGCGCCCGCCGGGAAGGTCGCCGGCCGCGTCTTCAACGTGGCCTGCGGCGAGCGCCACACGCTCAACGACACGTTCCGGGTCCTGGCGGAACTGCTCGAATTCCGGGAATCGCCCATCTACGGGCCGCCGCGCACCGGCGACATCAGCAACTCTCTGGCGGATATTTCCGCTGCCCGCGAGGCCTTCGGGTACGAACCGCAGATCGGCTTTGAAGAAGGACTGCGGAGGACGGTGGCCTGGTACAGGGAGCAGTACAAGGCCGAAGCCGGTAGCCGGTAGCCGAACGTTAATGCTGGTAGCTGGTAGCTGGTAGCCGGCAGCTGAAAGCTGGTAGCTGGTGATGGCGGAGACGCAATCCGTTGTCTTGGACGGTGGTAATCTTGCCCGTTTTCGTGCGTTGTTATCCCGGCCGCCCCTGATCGCTACCCGCCACCAGCTACACGCTACCAGCTACCCGCCTGGCCGCGGGAACTTTCCCCCCGGATTCCGCGTAGACTATCGCCAGAACCCATGGAATTCCGCGAAGCGATCAAGGTAGCGCTGCAGTCACTCTGGGCGAACAAGATGCGCACGATCCTCACCATGATCGGCGTCATCATTGGCGTCGCATCGGTGATTGCCGTGATCACTTTGTCGAACGGCGCCAAGATGTACGTCGTCCAGAAGATCGCCAACCACGGATCCGACACGCTCACCGTCACGCGCCTGAACCCCGTGATCTTCAGCGGCGAGGAGTTCCTCCGCGAGAACAAGCGCAAGTACATCTATTACGACGACTATGCCTACCTTCAGCGCACCTGCACGCGCTGCCTGGTGCTCGGTGCGGACATCTCCACTTCCGGCACCGTGGTGAACGGCAAGCAGTCCACGACCAACACCACCATCAGCGGCTGGACCTCCGACATGTTCGAGATCAACGACCTCAACGTCGTCGAAGGCCGCGCGCTGACGCCCATGGACGACAGGATGGGCACGCACAGCATCGTGGTCGGCTACGACATCGTCGACAACCTGCTGCCCAACATCGATCCCATCGGGCAGGAGCTTCGCGTCGACGGCGAGGTCTACACTATCGTCGGCGTGGGCGAGAAAAAAGGCTCCGTCTTCGGCCAGAGCGAAGACAACTACGTCGACATGCCTCTGAGCACCTATCTGCACACCCACGGGCAGAACGAGAGCATCGACATTTCCGCCAAGGCCGGCACCGCTCCCGGCGCGCTCGACAATGCCATTGACGAGGTCCGCGCGCTCATGCGCGCCCGCCGTCACGACGCGCCCGGCCAGGAAGACAGCTTCGGCATTCTCACCAACGACACCTTCATCAGTCTCTACAACCAGATCATGGGCATCTTCACCACGGTCATCATCGGCATTGCGTCGATTTCGCTGGTGGTGGGCGGCGTGGTGATCATGAACATCATGCTGGTTTCGGTCACCGAGCGCACCCGCGAGATCGGCGTCCGCAAGGCTCTCGGTGCGACGCAGCGCGATGTTCTGCTCCAGTTCCTCATTGAAGCGGTCATCATGGCCCTGATTGGCGGCTTCATCGGCGTAGGGCTCGGCATCGGCGTCGCCAAGGGCGTAACTTCGATCGTGGGCTTCCCGTCGTCGGTGGCGATCTGGGCCGTGCTGCTCGGCCTCTTCGTCGCCGCCGGCGTCGGCATCTTCTTTGGCGTATACCCGGCGCGCAAGGCGGCCATGCTCGACCCCATCGTGGCGCTGCGCGCGGAGCTTTAGACCATGGCTATCACCGACTCTCGCGAATCTGTCCGCATGGCGCTGGAGACCCTGCGCTCCAACAAGCTGCGCTCCGGCCTCACCATTCTCGGCATCGTCATCGGCGTCGCCACGGTCATCGCCATTTCCTCGCTCATCAACGGCGTCAACAATCGCGTCCAGGACATCGCCAGCCAGTTCGGCACCAATGTTCTGTGGGTTTTCCGCTGGAACTTCATCGGCATCCGTCCCACCGCCGAGATGCTGGCGCGCAAGCAGCTCACCATGGACGACGCCAACGCGATCGCGAAGCTGCCCCACGTGACGGCGATTAACGCCGGCCGCCAGTATTCCAACTGGCAGCTCGGCGTCGGCTACGTCGCGATCCAGTACAAGAGCAAAAAAGTTCAGAACACAACGCTCGAGGGCGATCTGCCCAGCTTCGCTACGGTCAACGCAGTCAATCTGACCGCCGGCCGTCCTTTTACCGACGACGAGGAATACCGCGCCGCCGACGTCTGCATCCTCGGCCACGACACCGCCGATAAGCTTTTCGGCACGGAAGATCCGCTGGGCAAGGAAGTCATCGTCAACGGCGACGTCTTCACCGTTATCGGCGTTCTCGACAAATTCAAGCAGCTCTTTGGAGGCGGCTCCAATCCCAACGACAACAAAGCCGTCTTTCCGCTGAGCACCTTCCACAAGATTCACCCGGAGATCGAAGACACCATCATTTCGGTCAAATACGACGACGCGAAGAACAAGTCGATGGTGACCGAAGAGATCCGCATGCTGCTGCGCGAGCGGCGCCGGGTGCGCGTGGAGAAGGACGACGACTTCGCGATCTTCGGGCCGGACAACATCCTCTCGCTCTGGGCGCAGATCACCGGCGGCCTTGTGATCTTCATGTTTGCCGTCTCGTCGGTGGGCCTGCTGGTCGGCGGCATCGGCGTGATGAACATCATGCTGGTCTCGGTCACCGAGCGAACCCGCGAAATCGGGGTCCGCAAAGCGATCGGGGCCACGAAGCGCAACGTTCTCGTCCAGTTCACGGTCGAGGCCATGACGCTTTGCGCGCTGGGCGGCGTTATCGGCATCCTGCTCGGGACTGTCATTACCCTGGCAGTCCGCTACGGTGTTCAGTTCCCAGCCAGCGTCTCGACGTTCTGGACCATCACCGGATTTGTCGTCTCGGGCATGATCGGCCTGGTCTTCGGAATCTACCCTGCGTGGAAGGCTGCCACCCTGGATCCCATCGAAGCGCTGCGGTACGAGTAGGCCGGCGGGGAGCGGTGAGCAAGCGAGCGCGCGCCAGCTGGAGCTGTAAGCAAAAGACTGCAAGCGAAAAGCGGTAAGAAAAAGCGATCGGCAGAGCTGTAAAAGAAGGCCCAGAGGCGAAGGGCGCCGAACCAAAGGAAGGCAGAACATCGGTCGAAACCTGCTGAACGCTGAGGATTAGGCGTTTGCCGGCACCGTTTCGCCTGAAGTTTCCCGCCTGACGGCCCACGCTCTGAGACTTTCGCCGCCCGGCTCACCTCGCGCCTGCGGTATCATCTAAATACGCAGCGGCCCCGGCCGCGGTCTAACCGCCATGTCCAGAAGTTTTTCGCGCGTCATCCTCGCCATCTCCTTTGTCATCGCTTCCGTTGCCATCCTGGGAGGCTTCGGCCCCGCGGGTGTCAACGCCAACCAAAGCGACGGCGCCTACCGCCAAATGGGCGTTTACGAGGAAGTGCTGCACAAGATTCAGACCGACTACGTCACCGAGCCGAACATCCAGCAGGTGACCACCGGCGCGCTGCACGGGCTGCTCGAGTCGCTCGACGCCGACTCCAGCTACCTCACCCAGTCGGAATACGCGATGTACATCGCGCATCAGCATGAGGGTCAGGCGCGCATCGGCATGGACGTCTCCAAGCGCTATGGCTACGGCAGCGTGGTCGCGGTGATCCCCGGCAGCCCGGCTGCGGAAGCGCACATCGAAGATGGCGACCTCATCGAATCGATTGGCGGCACCTCCACGCGCGAAATGTCCGTCGCCATGATTCGCCTGCTGCTCGAAGGCAAGCCCGGATCGACGGTTACCTTCCAGCTCGTGCGCCCGCGCAAGCCGGAGCCCGACGACATCACGCTGACGCGCACCGCCATCGCCGAGCCGGCCCTGGGCCTCGAGCAGTACGAGAACTCCAGCATCCTCTACCTGAAGCCCGGCGACCTCAGCCGCGAGCGCGTCGACCAGGTGATCGCCCGCCTGCGGGAGATGGGGAAGAACAACAACAAAAAGGTTCTGCTCGATCTTCGCGACGATGCCGAAGGTGAATCGCAACAGGGCATCCGCCTCGCCAACGCTTTCCTGAAGTCCGGAACCATCGCCTCGCTCCAGGGCCAAACCGTGCCTGCACAGACTTTTTCCGCCGATGCGTCGAAGTTCGTGACAGCGGCGCCGCTGGTGGTGCTCGTCAATCGCGGAACGGCCGGCGCGGCCGAGCTGACCGCCGCAGCCATTCTCGACAACAAGCGCGGCGACGTAGTCGGCGATCGCACCTTCGGTGAAGGCGCCGAGCAGAAGACGTTCACCCTGCCTGACGGCTCCGCCCTCCTGCTGACGGTGGCGAAATATCAGTCGCCTTCCGGCAAGAAGATCGAAGACGATGCCGTTGTTCCCAACGTGCAGGTGAGCGAGAACCTCGACCAAACCCTGCTCGAGCCCAACGGCGCCGGCGAGCAGCGCCCTGACGACCAGCTCAACAAGGCCCTGGACATCCTGAAGAACAAGAACGCCTGAGCGCAGAGTTTCGTTTTTTGGGGTACGGTCCTGAGCTGAGGGTCTGTCGCTGGCAGTTTGCTGCTGGCCGTTCTTCGCTGCAAGCTTCTCTCCTGCCTTTCGCGGAGCGTTTTCCGCTCGTTGCTTCTCGTGCTTGCCGCGGTTCGTCTCCAACCTTTCCTCCCCTGCGCATCGCGTGGGGCCTTATCCTAAACACGGGATGGCTCGCCTCATCACCCCCGAACCCGACGCCGGCCAACCCCCGCGCACGCTCGGTCGCCGCACTCGCGACTCCGGCTTCGATCCAGGATCCGGCAATCGCAAGATCGCCGGCAGTTTCGCCATCGCGTTCCTGGTCATCCTTGCGGCCGCCGTCGGATCGCTGACCGGCCTGATGCTCGTCTACTCCGTCGATCTGCCGCAGATTGACGAGCTGGAGCACTACCGTCCCTCAACCACCACCGAGCTGTACGACATCCACGGGCGCAGCTTCGGGTCGTTCGCGCTCGAGCGCCGGGTGGTAGTCAACTACAACGACTTCTCTCCGCTCCTGCGCCAGGCCGTCATTTCCATCGAAGACCGCAATTTCGAGTCCCACTGGGGCGTGAATGTCTTCCGCGTCGCCGGCGCCGCCTGGCACGACCTCACCTCCAAAGGGCGGGCCCAGGGAGCCTCAACGCTCACCATGCAGCTGGCCCGCGATCTCTTTCTCACCAACGAGCGCAGCTTCACGCGCAAAATGCAGGAAGTCTTCCTCTCCATTCAGATCGAGCGCTCCTTCACGAAGGAACAGATCTTCACGCTCTACGGGAATCAGATATATCTGGGCAGCGGTGTCTACGGGTTCGAAGCCGGAGCGGAGTACTACTTTTCGAAGCACGCCTCGCAGCTCACTCTGCCGGAGGCCGCGCTGCTGGCCGGCCTTCCCAAGGGCCCGGTCGAGTTCTCGCCGATCCTCAATGCCGAACGCTGCTTCCGCCGCCGCAATCTCGTGATCGACGCCATGCTTGAGGACGGCAAGATCACCGCAGCGGAAGCCGCGGCCGCGCGTTCCACGCCTCTCGGCCTGCACATCGAAGCGCCGCCGAACAGCGTGGCCCCGTATTTCGTCGAAGAAGTCCGCCGCGAGCTGGAGCGACGCTTCGGCTCCGAAGAGGTGCACGCCGCGGGCCTTAAGGTCTACACCACGCTCGATCTCGATCTCGAGAAGGCTGCCAACCAGGCGGTGCTCGATGGTCTGGCTACGTGGGAGCGCAAGCGCGGCTGGCGCGGCCACCTGCTGAATGTCCCTGCGGGAGGGCTTGACATGGACACATTCAGGCACCCGGACTGGACCATCCCGCCTGATCCAGGAACCTACCTGCACGCGCTGGTTACGGGCATTCTTCCGTATCAGGTGACCGCCCGCATCGGCACGAAGCAACTCGTGCTGAGCTCCGACGACTGGAAGTGGACCGGCTTTCGGACGGCCGATGAATTCCTGCACGTCGGCGACATCATTTACGTGAAGATCAGCAGTGCAGACGGCAATCTTCTTCATGCATCGCTCGAAGAAGACTCTGGTGTCCAGGGGGCGCTGCTCGCCATCGACAACGCTACCGGCAACATCCTCGCGCTGGTGGGCGGACGCGACTTCAATCTCTCGCAATTCGATCGCGCTACCCAGGCCGAGCGCCAGACCGGCTCCTCCTTCAAGGCGTATGTGTACACCACCGCTGTCGAAGACGGCATGACGCCGCAGGATACCGTCGTCGATCACCCCATCTCGTTCGGCTCGTGGACACCCCACAACTACGACGGCAAATTCAAAGGGCGCATTTCGCTGTTGGAAGCCTTCGCAGACTCGCGCAACATTCCGGCTATCGAGATTGCCGACCGCGTGGGCATCAGGAACGTGATCGCCACGGCGCATAAGTTCGGCATCACGGAAAATATTCCGCCGTTCCTGCCGGTCGCCCTCGGATCCGCTGAGGTGACGCTGGAACAGCAGACGGCTGCCTACTCCGTCTTTCCGAATGACGGCATCCGCGTAGCGCCGCGCCTGGTACGCCGCGTTGTTTCTGCCGACGGCGTCCCGCTTACCACGGATACGTCCGACGTCGCTGAGGTGATCAGCCAGAAGACCGCGCGCACCATGATGGAGTTCTTCCGCGGCGTGACCAGCGAGGGCACGGCCGCGTCGCTGCGCACGCTCAACCATCCCCTGGGCGGCAAGACCGGCACGACGAACGACTTCACCGACGCGTGGTTCATGGGCTTCTCGCCGTCGATCACCTGCGGCGTCTGGACCGGCTACGACGACCGCCAGTCTCTCGGCGAAAAGCAGACCGGCGCGGTGGTCGCGCTGCCGATCTGGAGAGATTTCATGCAGACGGCGATCGCAGCCACGCCCAACGAGACTTTCCCCGGCGATCAGCCTGCTCCCCCGCCTCTCCGGCAGGCCGCAGCCCTCGCTTTGCCTCGCAAACCGGAGCCGCGGCCCTTTCGGCAGTAAGATTCCTCACAAGCTGTTCTCCTGCACATCGGGCTGAATCGTTCCTGTCGCATGGCGCAGACCATCTACATCTCGACTGTCGCGGGCCTGCTGCTTGTCTCCGGAGGCTGGCATCTCTTTGCCCCTCGGCTTACCGAGGAATGGATGAGCCACGCCCCGTTCGTGCGCCTCGCCGGAGCCATCCTCGTTCTCTTCTCGGTCCTTGCTTTGCTCTGGCCCGGCTGGTATTTCCGCGCTCTCTTCCTCGTGCTGCTGGGTGCGGGCCTGTGGCGGCTCTGTTTCCCGCACAACTCCATCCGCACGCAACAGCGCCTCTATCCGCGCTGGGTGCACGGATGCCTGCTCACCGGATGTGGCATTCTTGTCTGGTTCCTGCGCCCCTGACCGGCATTCCCCTCCGCAGACGCGCCGCCTGGCCCGTCTCCGGTAACCCGCCCTACTCGCTTCTCAGCGCTTCCATCGGCTCCACGCGCATGGCGCGCCGCGCCGGAACCAGCGTCGCGAGCGCGGCCACCGCGCCGATCAGAACGGCTCCGAGCAGCAGAGCGGAGAGGCTGTTGCCCGCGCTGCTGAGCGGTATCTGCGCCGACGGAGACACGCTGCCCATCAGCGAGTTGACCCACATCCGCGCCGCGTAGGCCAG
>DATJTG010000022.1:0-3394 GCA_035503555.1 Acidobacteriaceae bacterium
TTTGGCGGATCGCACGAGCGCCAGCGCCGCGCCGGCACGGAAAATGTCGCGGGCATCGTCGGCCTCGGCAAAGCCGCGGAGATCGCTCTGGCCGCGCTCACCGACGGCACCGACGAGCGCGTGGCCGTGCTGCGTGATCGCCTCGAACAGGGCCTGATCGCCGCGATCGAAGCGTGCGGCGTTCACGGCGCGGGGATGGCACGCGTTCCCAACACCGCCAATCTTTACTTCGATCACCTCGAAGGCGAGGCGCTCGTCATCGCGCTCGACCTGAAAGGGATCGCCGTCTCCGGCGGCTCGGCCTGCTCGTCGGGCGCTACCGATCCCTCGCACGTCCTTCGGGCTATGGGCGTGCCGCTCGCGCGTCAGCGCGCCAGCGTGCGCTTCAGCCTGAGCCGGCTGAACACCGGCGCCGACATCGACGCCGCGCTCGAGATTATCCCCAGGGCCGTTGCCCATCTCCGCGAGCTCTCGCCCGCGAATCGCACCACCTTCGCCGAAGCCGCAAACTAAAAGGGCGCTGCGTCCCCTTCGGAATGCTGCGCCCCGCACTTTCCTGGCTGCCGTTTCGCTGACCGGTTCTCCGCTGACCGTTTCTTAGCTGGCCGCCTCTTAGCCGCCTTAGTACCTGTAATGCTCCGCCTTGTACGGCCCTTCGGGAGCCACCCCGATGTACTCGGCCTGCTTCGGCGTCAGCTTCGTCAGCTTCACGCCAATCTTTTCCAGATGCAGCCGCGCCACTTCTTCATCCAGCCGCTTGGGCAGCGTGTAGACCTCGATCGCGTAGGTGTCCTTGTTCTTCCACAGATCGATCTGCGCCAGGGTCTGGTTGGAGAAGCTGTTGCTCATCACGAAGCTCGGGTGGCCCGTCGCGCAGCCCAGATTCACCAGCCGGCCCTCGGCCAGAACGAAGATGCTGTGCTCCGGCTTCTTGCCGTCGGCGGCGAAAGTATAACGATCCACCTGCGGCTTGATGTTCGTCTTCTTCACGCCCTTCGCCTGGTTCAGCCGATCCATCTGGATCTCGTTATCGAAGTGCCCGATGTTGCACACGATGGCCTGATCCTTCATCCGCTGCATGTGCTCAAAGGTGATGATGTCCACGTTGCCGGTGCAGGTCACGTAGATGTCGCCGCGCCCCAGCGTGTCTTCGAGCGTCGTGACCTCGAAGCCTTCCATCGCCGCCTGCAGCGCGTTGATGGGGTCGATCTCGGTCACGATCACGCGCGCGCCCATGCCGCGCAGCGAGTGCGCCGAGCCCTTGCCTACGTCGCCGTAGCCGCAGATCACCGCGACCTTCCCCGCCACCATCACGTCGGTCGCGCGCTTAATGCCGTCCGCCAGCGATTCGCGGCAGCCGTACAGATTGTCGAACTTCGACTTGGTCACCGAGTCGTTGACGTTGATCGCCGGCACCAGCAGCTTGCCCTGTTCCTTCATCTTGTAGAGCCGGTGCACGCCCGTGGTCGTCTCCTCGCTGACTCCGCGCCACTCCTTCACCACCTTGTGCCAGTGCTGCTTGTCCTGCTCGTGGACGGTCTTCAACAGCTTCTTGATCACCGCTTCTTCTTCGCTCTCCGACTTCGAGTCGACCCACTTGTCGCCGTTCTCCAGCTCGTAGCCTTTATGGATGAGCAGCGTCGCATCGCCGCCGTCGTCGACGATCAGCTGCGGCCCGGTCCCGCCCTCGTGCGTGAGCGCCTGCAGCGTGCACCACCAGTACTCCTCGAGCGTCTCGCCCTTCCACGCGAAAACCGGAATCCCCGCCGCTGCGATGGCCGCGGCCGCGTGATCCTGGGTAGAGAAGATGTTGCAGCTCGCCCAGCGCACCGTGGCGCCCAGGTCCCGGAGCGTCTCGATGAGCACCGCGGTCTGAATGGTCATGTGCAGCGATCCGGAGACCCGCACCCCTTTCAGCGGCTTCTCCGCGGCGTACTTGTGGCGAATCGCCATCAGGCCGGGCATCTCGTGCTCGGCAATCGAAATTTCCTTGCGGCCCCAGTCGGCGAGCGAAAGGTCGGCGACTTTATAGGCGGCGCTGGCGTTGCGTTCCAAAGTTGCAGTGGCCATGTGCTGGGAATCTCCTCAAAAGGCTATGAATCTTGATTCTAAATGGGCGGCGGCATGCGGTCCCGAATTTTCATTGGGAGGCGCCGCGGAGGGGCTTAACGGCTGTCGCATGAGCTTTGATTGCGAATTGCTTCCCTAAGGATGTTTGTACACAGTCCGGCCGCCAACCACCGTCTGCAGCACCTGCGTGTCCAGAATCTCATGGGGCTCGGCGGCTGTCAGGTCGCGATCCAGCACAACAAAATCTGCCGCATATCCCGGGGCCAACTTGCCCTTCCACGCCTCGGCGAACTCCGCGTAGGCCGAGCCCTTCGTGTACGCGTAGAGGGTCTGCCAGATCGTCAGCTTCTGCTCGGGATGAAAGCTCATCGTCCCCGCCTCGTTCATGCGCGTTATCGAGACGTAAACGCCAGGAAATGGAGAGATGGGCACCACCGGATAGTCGGTGCCGAAGGCCAGCGGCACGCCAGCATCGAGGAACGACTTCCACGCGTACGCATACTTCGAGCGCTCCGGACCCAGCCGCTGCTCCGCCCACGGCATATCGCTCAGCAGATGACTGGGCTGCATCGACGCGATCACGCCCAGTTGCCGGTAGCGCGCAAAATCGCCCGCGCTCACCACCTGGCTGTGCTCGATGCGGTAGCGCAGATTGCGGAAGGGAATAATCATCGCGCGCCGCACCTGCACGCTCTCCGCCGCTCCGGCCGGCTGCGGCTGTGGCGGAACCTGGATTGGCGCGATTGCCTGCTCCGCCGCGGCAAAGGCATTTAGCGCCATCTCCACCGCGCGATCGCCGATGGCGTGAAAGCCGAGCTGGAAGCCGGCTCGCGCCCGCTCCACGGCCATCGCGTTCAGCTGCACCTGCTCAAATCGCGGTATTCCCGAATTCCCCGGATCGTCCGCATACGGCGCATTCATCGCCGCGGTGCGCGATCCCAGCGATCCATCCATGAATCCCTTCAGCATCGTCGTGTGCAGCATGCGGTCGCTCTGCGGATGCTGCGCTCGCTGCTGCTCTTCGAGGCTCAGCGGCTCGGCAAACGGAATCCACTCAGAGATCCGCACCGGCAGCTTCCCTTCGCGCTCCAGCTCCTCGTACACCAGATAATCGTCCCAGTCGGAGAAATCCTGCACGGTGGTCACGCCATGCGACACGGCATCCTCGAGCGCCATCTCCAGGCCGCGCCGCCGCTGCTCCGGCGTCGGCGGAGGAACCTTCACCAGCCCCAGCGCTGTTTCGCGCAGAATCCCCGACGGCTCGCCGCTCGCATCGCGATCGATCTCGCCGCCGGCGGGATCGTGCGTGGCCCGCGTGATCCCC
>DATJTG010000023.1:0-41346 GCA_035503555.1 Acidobacteriaceae bacterium
GCGCTGCAGGTGGAGCGGCCAGAGGTGATTGCGCGGGCAACGGATCACATTCCCGCCATGGTGTCGCTGGTGGAGAAGCTGGCGGAGCAGGATATCGCCTACCGCACGGAGGATGGCTCGTGGTATTTCCGCATTGCGCGGTTCCCGGGATACGGGAAGCTCTCAAAGAAGGATTTTGCGGGCATCGCCGACGGGGCGCGCGTCGATGTCGACGAGTACGAGAAGGACGCGGCGCGAGACTTCGCGCTGTGGAAGGCTCCGAAGCCTGGCGAGCACAAATGGGATACGAAGATCGGAGCGGGCCGGCCGGGCTGGCACATTGAGTGCTCCGCGATGGCGATGGAGTATCTCGGCGACAGCTTCGATCTGCACGCAGGCGGCGAAGATCTGATGTTCCCGCACCACGAGAACGAGATTGCGCAGTCGGAGTCGGCGTCGCACCAGACCTTCGCGCGACACTGGTTCCATGTGCGCTTTTTGCTGGTCGAAGGCCGAAAGATGTCGAAGTCCGAGGGGAACTTCTACACGCTGCGCGACCTGCTCCTGCGGGGCTACAAAGCCTCGGCGATCCGGATGCTCCTCATCTCGGTGCCCTATGGAAAGCAGCTGAACTTCACCTTCGAAGGGCTGCAGGCGGAGACGGTCGCGGTCGAGCGGCTGCGCACGTTTCGGGAGCGGATGAGGACGACGCGCTGGCCGGACCGGCCCGAATCTGCAAACGGCGTGAGCGAAGTGGCGGAAGCGGCGCGCACGGCGAAGGCGCGCTTCACGGCTGCGTTGGCCGACGATCTGAATACCGCCGTCGCGCGCGCGGCGATCTTCGACCTGGTCCACCTGGCGAACGCGCGAGCCGACGCCGGCACGCTCTACACGAGCGATCAGGCGGAGATTCTCAGCGCGCTGGAGCATTTCGATCGCGTTTTCGCGGTGCTCGACGATCACGACGCCGAGTGGACGCACTTTACGGTCGACTGGGCCGAGCGTGAAGGCCGACTGAAGGACGCTGCCCCTGAAGTGCTGGCCGCGCGCGATCTGAGCGACGAGCAGATTCAGGCGCTGGTCGAGGAGCGGACCGCAGCCAAGCGCCGCCGCGACTTTGCCCGAGCCGATGCCATTCGCAACGAACTGGCCGCCAAAGGCATTCTGCTCGAGGACTCGAAGGACGGGGTCCGCTGGAAGCGGAAGTAGCCTGTTTGCAGGGGTGGTACGCCGGAATTTGTAAATCGTTGGCTCCCGGGCCTGGCGTGAGATAGATTGTTCGCATGCCAGTGGAAGCACGCATAGAGCTGCTGCCGGGAGATGCGGCCATCTTCACGCTCTCCGGGGCCATGACCATGGGCCAGTCGCTCAAGGCCGTGGATGGGCAGTTACAGAACGCGCTGGCCAGCGGCATCCGTCACATGGTGCTCGACCTCAACGGCGTGGAATACGCCGACAGCGCGGGCCTTGGACTTCTGGTGCACACCTTTGGGCTGTTGAACGAGAGGCGCGGAACCCTGCGGCTCTGCAGCATCCAGCCACGCCTGCGGACGATGCTGCATACCACGAGGACGGATACGATTCTGACGCTGGACGGGAATCGCGAAGATAGCCTGGCCGCGTTGAAGAAGTAAGGCAGCGTCGCGTTAGGTTATAGTCCCGGCAATCCTTCTCTTCCCTACCGTCCAAATCCATCCGGCGAGTAAGTACGTGAGATAGATATACGGCAGCCAGCGGTACGCCCCGGTTGGCACGGGATAGAGCGATCCCGCGATCGCGAGCAGCATAGCGATGACGCCGGCCGCTGCCAGCAGGAACCACAGCGGCGTCAGTTCTTCGCGGCGGCGCAGAAATCCCGGCACGGCCAGGCAGACCAGCGCGTACGCGGTGAGAAATCCGTAGGTCGCCAGCGAGCCCAGCCATCCATAAATATCCGCGCCGGAGACGCCGCGCGCAGCGAGCGCGCCGGTGACGACCAGAGTGGCTGCCGCCGTGACAAGGACGGCCAGATGCGGCGTCTCGTTGCGCTCGTGCGTTTTCGTGAGGCCGGTGTGTGTGAGGCCATGGTGCGACATCAGCAGCAGCACGCGCGCCGCCGCCGTAATGCAGGCCAGCACGCAGGCGAACATGCTCATGCTGGCGCCGACGTCGACGGCGATTCCCAGAACCGGGATCCCGGCGCGCTGGGCCAGCATGTGAAACGGCGCGCCGCTCTGGTCGAGGGTCTCGCGCAGGCCGCGGAATCCCAGAACTTCGGCATAGGCGCAGACCACAAAGAGCACGCCCAGTCCCAGAGCGCTTTGCAACACCGCGCGCGGAATTGAGCGGAGGGGGTTGCGCGCCTCTTCACCGAGCGCGGTCGCGCTCTCGAATCCAACAAAGCTGAAGAGGGCCAGCACCAGCCCGAGGCGCATCCCCGAGATGCTTGCGCCCTGCAATTGAAACTGCGGCGCGTCAGCATGAAGTCCATGCCGCAGCAGCAGGAGGACCACGATGACGACGATGCAGGCGACCGATGCGGCCTCCATCCAGAGCATGGAGCGGGCGGAGAGCCGGATATCCTTGTACGCCATCGCCGCTGCCGCCAGCACGGCGAGCGCGACGAGAAGGAGCGGCGGCGCGGCGCGGCCCACCGCCAGATGCACCAGCACGTTGGCGTACTGCACGAATCCGCCGGTGACGGAGATGGCGGTACCGATATAGGCCAGCAGGAGCGCCCAGCCGGCGAGACCACTGGCCCACGGTGGCAGCGCACTCGCGACGTAGGTGTAGAGCGAGCCGGGCGAGGCGGATCGCCGAGCGAAGCAGCCGATGAGCAGGCCAATGAGCGTCATGGCCGCGGTGGCCGCGATATAGACGAGCCACGTGCCGTTGCCGGCCATCGCGAAGACGAGCGGGATGGTCATGGCCGGCGTGGTGGTGGGAGCGATGGCCGAGACCGACTGCGCGAGGGTCTCCAGCGGCGAGAGCACGCCGCGACGCAGTCCGTAGCCGGCCGCCTGCGCGGGCTCGGCTGCATACACGTTCACGGTCTCAGGCGGCAAGTTTTCCGGCCTCCACGCAACAAAACTTTGAGTCAGGGGAATCGGCGCAGACGGAGCGCGGATGGCTTAGTTTTTCCGGGTTGCCGCAATCTGTCAAGGCGCAGAGGCAGCAAGAGACGCTTAGCGAAAGGCCGTCAGCGAAAAACGGTTAGCAAAAGACTGCCAGCAACAGACCGTAAACCAAACGCTGTTAGCGAACGGCTGGCAGCTTTTCGGCCTCGTTCGCTCAGAATGGCCTGTGTACGCTGATTGAGTTGCGGGGAAGGACCCTAATCCGCGGCGGCGCCGGAAGAGCGGCGCTTCGACGACGGCGTGGATTTGCGGATCGGCTCTACGATCGCCGGCGCTTTCGGAATATCGTTGGCGTCGGCTTTGCCTTCAGCCGCAGCCATGAAAAATTCCTGTGCGTTGAAGCCTGGAGTTTTGTTGTCGCTGCCCGGCTTGCGGATGTACTCGTACGATCCATCGGTGTGCAGCAGGCGCGACTTCACTGTATCGGCGAGATATGCGGCGAGAATCTCATCGCGCACGCGCGTCCTGATCTGCGCGTCGCGGATGGGGAAGATCACTTCGCAGCGCTCGAACAGATTGCGCGGCATCCAGTCGGCGCTGCCGCAGTAGTACTCTTCGTCGCCGCCGTTCTGGAAGTAGTAGATGCGGCTGTGCTCGAGAAAACGTCCGACAATGGAGCGCACGCGGATGCGCTCGCTCAGATTCTTCAGTCCCGGGCGCAGCGAGCAGATCCCGCGCACGATCAGGTCGATTTCGACGCCGGCATGAGCCGCCGAATACAGCGCCTCAATGACGCTCTGCTCGAGGAGCGAGTTCATCTTCGCGATAATGCGCGCTGGCCGGCCCGCAGCCGCGTGCTCGGTTTCGCGATGGATGAGGCGGATGAAGCTCTCGGCAAGCGTGAGGGGCGCCACCAGCAAGGGCCGATAGTCGTCCGACTCGGAGTGCGCGGTGAGGTAATTGAAGACGCTGTGAACACCGGCGGTGATCTCGGGATCGGCCGTCAGCAGGCTGATGTCGGTGTAGAAGCGCGCGGTATCGGGGTTGTAGTTGCCCGTGCCGAGGTGCGCGTAGCGGCGAACGGCGCCGTCGGGATCGCGGCGGACCAGCAGCGCCAGCTTGCAGTGCGTCTTGAGGCCGACAATGCCGTGGAAGACCTGCACGCCGGCGTCCTCGAGATTGCGCGCCCAGCGGATATTCGAAGCCTCGTCGAAGCGCGCGGTGAGTTCGACGACCGCGGTTACTTCCTTGGTCTGCGCGGCTTCGGTCAGCGCCGAAAAGATGGGCGAGTCGGCGCTGGTGCGATAGAGGGTCTGCTTCATCGAGACGACGTTCGGATCCTGCGCGCCGGCTTCCACAAAACCGACAACGGCATCGTAGGAGTCGTAGGGATGGTGGAGCAGGATGTCGCGGTGGCGCAGCTCATCGAAGAGATCGGCGGACTTGCGATTGAGGCGCAGTTCGCGGGGGACAAAGGGCTTGAATTTCAGCTGCGCGCGCGACGACGAGCCGTAGAGGGTCATCACTCGCGAGAGATTGACCGGGCCGTTGGTGTGGTAGACGAGGGACTCATCCAGCTCGAAGTTCACGCGCAGGCGATCGACGATCTCGGGATCGGCCGCGGAGTCGATCTCCAGCCGCACAGCGTCGCCTTTGCGGCGGTTGTGGAGCTCGGCGCGGACGGTTTCGAGCAGGGAGCGAGACTCCTCTTCCTGGAAATAGAGGTTGCTGTTGCGGGTGACGCGAAAGGCTGCCCGGGAGAGGATCTCGTAGCCGCGATACATGGCTCCGGCGTTACGCTCGATCAGATCGTGGAGAAAGATAAAGTCTTCTTTGTCTCCCGACGACGGCAGCCGGACAAAGCGCGGCAGGGCGCGGGGTACGGTGAGCACGCCGAGCACGGGACCGGCAGTGCCGCGGCGCTTACGCTTCAGCAGCAGCGCCAGGCACATCGCCTTATTGAGCACGCGCGGAAACGGATGCGCCGGGTCGATGGTGATGGGCGTGAGCAGCGGATCGACTTCGCGCTGGTAATAGTCTGAGGCCGCGGCCTGAGCGGTCTCATCCATCTCGTCCCAGCTCAGGACGCGGATGCCCTCCTTGCGCATGGCGGGGAGCAACTGCTCGTTCCAGCAGCGATACTGGTCGGCGACGAAGGCGTGGGTTTCGGCCTTGAGCTCATCGAGCGATTCGCGCAGGGTTTTTCCGTCGGGAGCGGCTTCGTTGTAGCCGTCTTCGAGGCGCTGCAGCACGCCGGCGATGCGAATCTCGAAGAATTCGTCGAGATTGCTGGCCGTGATGGCCAGGAACTTCACCCGTTCCAGCAGCGGATTCCCAGCGTCCTGGGCCTCTTCGAGCACGCGCCGGTTGAAGCTCAGCCACGACTCGTCGCGGCTGAGAAAGAGGGACTGCGTCGGTGGTTGCTTTTCTTTCGGCATGGCGCCGGCCCGCGCCGCCCTCCAGTCGTAGGTGGAAGTTTACCTGATTGGCTATAAACCACGCCGATACAGCGGCGTGTGAAGAAACTGCGAAATCTGGCATACAATGATGCGGCGCATTTGACGCGCCGCGCGCCCGTCGGTAACGATAGAGTTATCCGTTCTACCGGAGGTGCCCTCATGGCGGAACCCTGTTCCGGCAGCGAAGCTGTCGCCAAAGCCGAAAACACCGCGCTTGAAATGTATCGTTTTGCCGCTCTCATGCTGGGCAGCGAGAGCGAGGCCGTCCGCCTGGTCGAAGACACCGTCGCCACCGTCGAGGTGGATCCCTGCGCCGATCCCGGCGTCGCGAATGGACTGGTGCGCGCTCGCGTGCTGCAGGGCGCTCTGGAAATTCTGCATCGCCAGGATCCGGCGTCATTTTGCGAAGTCCCGGCCGCCGCGTCGGCCTCCCCATGTCTCGAAGACGACGATGCGGGGCCTCTCTCGGGGCCGGAGCTTTCCGCCCTCGTCGAAGGCGCGGGGCGCAGGAGCCTGCGCGACTGGCTGAATCGGCTGACGGGCGCGCAGCGGGCTGTCTTTGTGCAGCGCGCTGTTCTCGGGCAGGACAACGCGGCCACCGCCAACGCGATCAACGCTCTCGCGCGTCCGGCCATCTGGACCGCGGACGCTGTGGGCAGGCTGTTCCGGCAGGCGCTTTGCTCGCTGGCGTCATCGCTGGTTCACTCCGCGCCCGCCACGCAGAGCTGAGTCGTTAACCAAATCGACGTTCCCGGTGAAGGTGCCGGGCCTTGTGCGCGCGTTACTTTTGTCCGGAATTCCGCAGGACGCAACGGCGTCCCATCGACTACTCTTATCTTTGATTCTTTTGCACTTTTCACCCTGCAATCTGCATCCAAAAGCCACGTACTTTCATGGGTAAGCGGAATCCATCTGCAGGATCTTCAGGAAAGGCCCTTTTTGTGACGGAGGCAGTCGCACCCGATTCCCGTTTTCTGCGCCTGAAGCGCATCGCCGGCGTTGCGGCTCTGGCCGCACTGGCTCTGCCCGCGTGCGCCCAGCAGGGGGGAGCGAGCCCGCCGGTCACGCCCGCGGCGCCGGTACTGATTCCGCAGCCGCAGGTCGATACCTCAACCTACCAGGGCAGCGCCAGCGAGGAAAAGCCCACTCCCGGCGTTCTGCCTCTGTCGCTCGATGACGCGATCCAGCGCGGGCTGCGCTTCAACCTCGGCCAGATTCTCACCAGCGAGGACATTCAGTCGGCCCGCGGAGCAAAACTCGAGCAGTTGCAGTCACTGCTGCCCAAAGCCGACGCGAAGGTGACGGAGGCCGTACAGGAGACCGATCTCCAGGCGGAAGGCCTGCGCATCCCCGGCTTCCCCGCCATCATCGGGCCGTACGGGTACACCGACATTCGAGGCTCGCTGAACTGGTCGCTGGTGAACCTCACTTCCCTGCAAAATTACCTGGCGCAGAAGCACAATTTTGCCGCAGCCCAGCTTTCGGCGGAAGACGCGCGCGATCTGGTCGTGCTGACCGTCGGCAACGCGTATCTCAGGGTCATCGCCGATGCGGCGCTCGTGCAGTCGGCGCAGGCGCAGGTGGACACGTCGAAGGTCTCGCTGGATCAGGCCGTGGCGAACCATCAGGCCGGGGTCGCGCCTCTGCTCGACGAGCTGCGGGCGCGGGTCGACTACCAGACGCAGCAGCAGACGCTGATCGCCGCGCAGAATGCGTATCAGAAGGACAAGATCGCGCTGGCGCGGGCGATCGGACTTTCGCTCGAGCAGCAATTCAACCTCAGCGATCAGGCGCCTTTCGCCGCGCTCGACAATCTCGATCCTGACGCGGCCGTACGCCAGGCACTGGCAACGCGCGCCGATCTCAAGGCGATGGAGCAGACGGTGGAAGCCGCCGATCGCTCCCGCAAAGCGGCAACGGATGAGCGCCTGCCCACCGTCAGCTTCTCCGGCGACTATGGCGACATCGGCATCAATCCATCGCACTCGCACGGCACCGGCGACGCGGTGGGCTCGCTCGATGCGCCGCTGTTTGAAGAAGGCAAGCTGCGCGGCGATGCGAAGACGGCGCAATCGCAGCTGGAGCAGGCACGGGCCCGCCTGAGCGATCTGCGCGGACAGATCAGCGCCGACGTGCGCGACAGCATTCTCGATATCCAGGCTGCCGAAAAGCTTGTCGACGTCGCGAAGAGCAATGTCGATCTGGCCAACGAAGCGCTGAGCGAAGCGCAGCAGCGGTACAAGGCCGGCGTCAGCGACAATCTCGCGGTTTCGCAGGCGCAGCAGACGGTCGCCCAGGCCGACGAGCAGTACGTCGACAGCCTGTACCGGCACAATATTGCCAAGTTATCGCTGGCGCGCGCCCTTGGCGTCGCACAGACCAGCTACAAGAATTACGTGGGAGGAAAGTAAGCGTGGCGGAGCAGACAGCAGAGCAACCCAGAACCGAGATCCACGAGGAGCTGCCGGAAAGCCCCAGGCCGAGCGCGCGGCGCCGATTCATCATCATCGGCTTGGTGACCGTGCTCGTGATCGGCGCGCTGCTCTTCTGGTGGAGGTCGACGTATTACGAGGACACCGACGACGCAGCGGTGGACGGCAACCTGGTCCAGATCAGCTCGCGAATCGTCGGCCACGTGAAGGCCGTCGACGTAGATCAGAACCAGGCGGTCGATGCCGGCAAGCAGCTGGTGGAGATCGATCCGGCCGACTACGAGACCGCGCTGCAGCAGGCCCAGGCGAATCTCGAAGCCGCCGAGGCCAGCTACGAAGCCGCGAACGTGAACGTGCCGGTCATCCACACCAACACCGGAACCAATCTCAACATCGCCAACATCGACGTGTCGAGCGCCAACGCGAGCGAAACCGAGGCGGAAAGCCAGCTGAAGGCTGCTCAGTCTCGCGTCATCCAGGCGCAGGCGAACTACGCGAAAGCGAAGTCCGATCTGGATCGCTACACACCGCTGGTGAAAAACGACGTGATCTCGAAGCAGCAGTATGACGCGGCTGTTGCCGTCGCCGATGCCGATCAGGCCGCCGTCGATGAGGCGCAGGCCGATGTCGTCGCCGGGCAGGATGCCGTGCGCGTGGCCCGCGATCGCGTCATTCAGGCCCAATCAAGCCTGAAGTACGCGCAGACGGCGCCGCAGCAGGTGGCCATCCAGAAAGCGAAAGCCGATCAGGCCGCCGCGCAGGTGGATCAGGCGCGCGCCCAGCTCGCCCAGGCGAAACTGAACCTGCAGTACTGCCTCATCAGCGCTCCGACTGCCGGTATTGTGACGACGAAGAGCGTGGAGCCGGGGCAAAACGTTGCGATCGGCCAGGCGCTTATGACGCTGGTGTCGCTCGACAACGTCTGGATCACGGCGAACTTCAAGGAGACGCAGCTGCGCCACATGACGCTCGGCCAGCCGGTTGTGATCCATGTGGACGCTTATGGACGCGATTACGATGGCAAGGTGACGCAGATCGGCGGCGCAACCGGTTCGGAGCTGAGCCTGTTTCCGCCGGAAAACGCGACCGGCAACTACGTGAAGGTGGTGCAGCGCGTGCCGGTCCGCATCGATCTCACCAAGCCCGAGGAGAACAAGGATCACCTGCTGCGGCCAGGCATGTCGGTTGAGCCGAAGGTGCGGGTGAAGGACTGGCAGCAGTCGCAGTAACTTGCGCTTCCATCGAAGGGCCGCCTGGGGCGGCCTTTCTTCTTTGCAGTTCCGTCCAGGCTCACAAGGTCCGCTTCCGGCCGTCCAACCGGTGTGTCTGGCGCGATTTGGCTGCGCCGGTTCCGTCCGCTTCAGGCACAATAAGGGAGGCTTCCCGGAGGCCGCCGATGAGAATCCTTCACATATTCCTGCCAATGTTCCTGTTTGCGGGATTTTTGGCTGCCGGCGCACAAAACGCCCCCGCCCCGACGCTGGCCCCGGCTGCGACTCCCGACGCGGCTCAGCCCGCTCCGGCGCAACCCGCAGCGCCAGCGCCTGTCGCGCCCAAATCTTTCACCGTCCCGGCAGGGACCAAGGTTCTTCTCGAGCTGCGCAGCGCCATCAACACGAAGAGCGCCAAACCCGGAGACGGCGTCTACCTTGCCTCCACCTTTCCCGTGGTGGTCGGGAATCGGGTGCTCATTCCCGCCGGCGTCTACGTGCAGGGAGTCGTGGACAATGTCGTGCATCCGGGCCGCATTCATGGCGACGCGCAGCTCAACATGCATTTCACCTCGATGATCTTCCCGAACGGATCGGTGGTGGAGATTCCGGGCATGGTGAACAGCCTGCCCGGCGCGCAGAACCAGACGGTCGACGGGAACGAAGGCACAATCCAGCAGAAGGGCGGCAGCAATAAGGCGTCGAACGCCGAAAAAGCGGCAGAAATCTCGGTGCCCACCGGCGCGACCATCGGGTCCATCGGCGGCCTCGGCGCGGGTCATCCTCTGGCCGGCGGACTGGAGGGCGCGGGAGCGGGCCTGGCGGCGGCCGGCATTGTCGCGCTGCTGACGCACAAGGCCGACATCAACATCCCTTCAGGCACGCAGGTGGAGATGGTGATCCAGCGGCCGCTGATTCTCGAGGAGAGCAATCTGAACGGGCCCACGATGCTGGTTCCGGCGTCGGCCCAGCAAACGCCCATGGCCAAACCCGCTCTGCGCGATCGTCCGCAAATGATTTGTCCCACGGGCAGCCTCGGATGCGCCCAATGAACATTCGCGAGGATTGCTGACCGTTGCGCAAAGAAGCTCTTCACGCCTGGCTGCGCGATATCGGAATTGCCGTCGTCGCCGCTGTCCTGATCATCATCTTCCTTTACCCGCCGGTGCGGGTGGAAGGCACCAGCATGCAGCCGGGGCTGCGCGATCAGGATCGCCTCTTCATCGACAAGTTTTTCTTCCAGTTCGAGAAAATCAACCGGGGCGACATCGTCGTGTTTCACTATCCGCGCGATCCGGAGAAGAGCTACATCAAGCGTGTGATTGGATTGCCCGGCGACACTGTCGACATCCGTCAGGGCAAGGTCTACATCAACAATCAGCCCATCGAAGAGAGCTACGTTCCGCGCCGCTATCGCGATACGCGTTCCATGGGCGAGCTGGTGGTGCCGCCCGATGAGTACTTCGTAATGGGCGACCATCGCTCGATTTCCAGCGACAGCCGCGACTTCGGACCGGTCGACCGCGACCTGATCTACGGCAAGGCCACGTTCATCTACTGGCCCGCCGACAACATGGGCGTAGTCCACTAATCTGTATACAAAGTCGGAACTCTGCCGGACTCAGGACCTTTGTTCAGCGAGGTCAAAGACCACTCAAAGTACGCCGATTATTTACCATAAAGATAACAGGCATGCGTCCGCTCGTCAGGCTGGGATAAGTCCAGGATCGGCATACACTGCGCTCTTCGAGCTGAGACACCACTCCTCCGCAGATTTATCGCAATCTCAACCGCTCATCCCTCTATTAATGTTCTTATAGTTATCGTTTCCGTTAACCTTCGGAGCGTCGCCAACGCTCGCCTGCGGAAAACTTTTGCTGGACACAGGCCGGTTTCCTGCCTGAGAATGCGTCCACCTCGGAATTGCCTTTCCCGCCGGGGCAATCACTCCCACACCCGAGGCTCAAGGAGAGAACGTGAACCCATCCATCAGGAAGTTCCTGCTCTCATTCGTTGCGCTGACCTGTGGTGCGACAGCGTTAGGCCAGACGCAACCCACCCTCACCCACCATGTGCGGCCGGCGGTCACGCGCGGCCAGGCGAAATCGCTCGGACCGATGTCGACGAGTCAGACGATGCGCATCACGCTGGTACTCCCCCTGCGCAATCAGGCACAGCTCGATACCCTGCTCCAGGACCTGTACACGCCGGGCAATCCTGAGTATCGTCATTTCCTCACCGTCGAGGAATTCACGGCAAAGTTCGGGCCAACCCAGGACGACTACAACGCCGCCATCACCTTTGCCGAGGAGCATGGCCTGCGCGTCGTGGCCACCTCGCCGAACCGCGTCAACCTCGATGTGACCGGCACGGTGGGCACCATCAACCGCGCCTTCCACATCACGATGACGAACTACCAGCATCCGACCGAGAACCGTTCGTTCTTCTCGCCGGATCGGGAGCCGACGGTCGATCTGCCGTTCCAGCTTTTTCACATCGCAGGCCTCGATAACTACTCGATACCTCATCCCGCCGGCCTGACCAGGCGGCCCGATGGCTCGAAAAAGACGTCCAGCGCCACCACCGGCTCCGGACCGTCGGCTTCGTTCCTGGGCACCGACATGCGCGCCGCGTACTACGGCAGCGGATCGCTGAACGGCGCGGGGCAGTACATCGGCCTGCTCGAGTACTACGGCACCGACCTCGCCGACCTGCAGACCTACTACACCAACGCTCACCAGACGTACCCAAGCGGCATCATCACGCTGCTCTCGACCGACGGAACCAGCACGAGCTGCACGGAAGCCAGCGGCAAGTGCGACGACACCGAGCAGACCCTCGACATGACCCAGGCTCTGGGCATGGCGCCGGGAATTTCGGGCCTGGTGATGTACGTCGGCTCGACCGACTCATCGATCTTCAACTCCATGGCCACCCACACGCCGCTGAACAACGAGCTCAGCTGCTCGTGGGGATGGACCCCGGCCGATCCCAGCACCGACGATCCGTACTTCAAAGAATTCGCGGCGCAGGGGCAGAACCTCTTCGTAGCGGCCGGCGACAGCGGCAAGTGGACCTCGTCGCAGGATGTGTATCCCGCCGATGATGTCTACATCACTTCGGTGGGCGGCACCGACCTCTCCACCAGCTCTGCTGCGGGACCCTGGGCTTCAGAGACGGCGTGGTCGGATGGCGGCGGCGGCATCGGGCCGCAGGACTACGCCATTCCCTCGTGGCAGACGACGGCGGCGGCCGGCTGCTCGAGCTGCTCGAAGAGCTATCGCAACGGGCCCGACGTCTCGGCCAACGCAAACTTCACGTTCTACGTTTGCGCTGATCAGACCACCTGTACCGCCAACGAATACGGCGGGACCAGCTTCGCAGCGCCGATGTGGGCGGGCTTCCTGGCGCTCGTCAACCAGCAGTCCGTCGCCAACGGCATCAAGGCGCTGGGCTTCATCAATCCCAGCCTTTACACCATCGGAGAAAGCTCCAGCTACGACTCGGACTTCCACGACATCACCAGCGGCAGCAACGGCTATTCGGCGACCACCGGATTCGATCTTGCGTCCGGATGGGGCAGCCCGCAGGCAGCTTTGGTGAGCGCGCTGGCCGGGTCGTCGTCGTCGCAGCCTGGCTTCAGCCTTTCGGCGTCGCCCGGGTCCGTGTCGGTGGTTGCCGGCAACTCCGGCAGCTCGACCATCACCAGCACGGTTACCGGCGGATTCGATTCGGCTGTGACGCTGTCGTCCTCGGGCGCGCCGTCCGGCGTCACCGTCACCTTCAGTCCGACGTCCATCACCGGCTCCGGCTCGTCGACGATGAACATCGCGGTTGCGTCGACGGTTGCCGCGGGAACCTATGCCATTACGGTATCGGGAACCTCCGGCAGCACCGTCGAAACCACGACCGTGTCGTTGACCGTCACGACCGCCGGATCGGGCAGCTTCACGCTGTCTGTGTCGCCGAGTTCCGGGTATCTCGACCAGGGACAGAGCGGCTACGCCGTCGTCACCGTAACCGCGTCGGGCGGGTTCGATTCCGCCGTCACGTTCTCGGCGAGCGGCGTTCCTTCCGGCGTGACGGACAACTTCAGCCCATCGTCGGTAACGGGTTCGGGCACCACGGACTTCAACCTGACGGTGTCTCGCTCAGCACGGACCGGCACCTACACCATCACGATCACCGGTACGGGCGGCGGCAAGACAGCAACCACGACCCTGAGCCTGCAAATCCGCCGTTAGCCTGAGGCGCGTGCGGCTCCGGCCGTACTCGTATCCCCAACCAGAAGCCCGGATTCCCACGGTCCGGGCTTCTGCCTTGCAGGAGGCATCCAGAACGGGAACGGTCGGGGACCGTCGTCCCAATCTGAAGCAGAAGAGGTAAACATCCTGGATTTTTTGGTGCGGCGCCCTTCCAGTGCCGATAGGGTCCATACGGGAGAACACTTCCATGGCCGCCAACACCGCCGATGCCGCGACACCGATCCTTTCGTTGTCCTGCTCATTCGCGAGTCGCGAAGCAGTTGAAACGTCTGAACCGGACGATCTGCTCCCGGATCGTACTCTGGGCGTATTTCGCGGGCTGGCGGTCGCAATCCTTCTGCAATTCCTGGCCGGATTCGTGGGCTACGCCGGCTGGCAACTGTTCCGCCATCTGCGCTGAGCGATGGCGCCCTGCTACTCTCAGGGCATGCACCTGGTCATCAACGGACAGCCGCGTGAATTCCCCGCTCTTACGGGTGACGCTACCGTCCAGGACCTGCTGGCGGAGCTGGGCCTGAAGCAGGATCGCGTCGCGGTGGAACACAACGGATCGATCGTCCCGCGCGGTTCGTGGAGTGCAACGGCTGTCGCCGCTGGTGACCGTTTCGAGATCGTGCATTTTGTTGGCGGGGGAACAGCACGGCCGCATTAACCTTGATCCCATGAAACCGCGCCGTCTCTCACTCTCTTCCGTGGCTATTCTCGTCTTCACGTTGACTGCCTGCGCTCCGTCGAGCACCGGCCAGGACGAATTCACGAAAGTCGGGGACAAGATGCCGGCGTTCTCGGTCGAGCAGGCAGCGGGCGGCAGCTTCTCGCTCGCCGATCAAGCCGGCAAGGTGGTCGTGGTGAATTTCTGGGCGACGTGGTGCGGTCCCTGCCAGGTCGAGATGCCGGAGATCGAGACGCAGGTGTGGGAGAAATACAAATCCTCGCCCGACTTCGTCCTGATTGCCATCGCCCGCGAACAGGATAAGGCCACCGTCCTTCAGTTCCAGAAGACCCATCCAAAGTTAACTTTTCCGCTTGCGTGGGATCCGAAACGAACCGTCTATGCGCAGTTCGCTTCCGCTGGCATTCCCCGCACCTATGTCGTCGATCGGCACGGCAGGATCGTATTCCAGGAAGTTGGCTACGGATCAGGCTCCACGGCCGCAATCGAACACGCCGTCCGGAAAGCGCTGGCGCAGCAATAGCGCCGGTTTCCATTAAGCTGAGTTGTCATGTCTCAGCCTGAATTCCCTGTTCTCAATCGCCGCACCCTGGCGCGCACCGCTCTTTTCGGCGGAGCCTCGGCTTTGTTTTCGGCATCCCCGCTCTCCGCTTCCGCGCTGGCTGCTCAGCCCGCGCCAGCGAATCGGGGCTTGCTCGACGTCCACACGTTCGGCGCAGCCGGCGACGGCAAGACGGACGACACCGGAGCGATCCAGCGCGCGATCGACACGGCTGCGGAATCCAGCGGCGGCGTCTTTCTCCCGCCCGCTGTTTACGTCACGCGGGAACTGCATGTGCGCCCCGGCATCGCGCTCGTCGGCATCCCCGCATGGAACTACACTTCCGGCGGCGGAACGGTGTTGCGGCTCGCCGACGCATCGTCGCCCGGTCTTCTGAATCTGACCGATGCGCGCGGCTCGACAATCGACGGCCTCGCACTCGAGGGGAGCCATCTCGGTACGAACGTTCACGGCATCTTCACCGCGCGCAGCAAGTATGGGGAGCACGAGGATGGATTTCGGATCGAGCGCTGCCAGATCGCACACTTCAGCGGCGACGGCATCAGCCTGTCACACGCGTGGTGCTTCAGCGTCCGCCACTGCGAGATGATGGCCAACCACGGCGACGGCCTGCGCCTGCGGGGCTGGGACGGATTCATCCTCGACAACTGGCTCTCGGGCAATGGGCGCGCCGGATTCGCCGCGCGGGACGAGAATGCCTCCGTCACCTTCACCGCCAATCGCGTGGAGTGGAACAGCGAGGAGAACATGGTGATCGTAGGCGGAGACGGCTACCAAATCACCGGCAACTTCTTCGATCGGGCCGGAACGGTGGGCATCGCGCTGCGCCACAATCCGCAGGCCGAGTCGTGGAATAAGGGCCCGTGTACCCAGGTGGCGATCACCGGCAATTTTGTGAAGCGCAGCGGCAAGTTCGCGAAGCCGGAGAGCCACGACTCCGCCCAAATCCTGCTTGAGGACGCCTCCGGCGTGACCTGCGTGAGCAATGTGCTCGAGGCAGGCCAGGACGACGGCGATAAAGGGATCTGGAGCCCGTCGTACGGGCTGATTTGCGGCGGTCTCGAGAACTGCATCGTCGCCCACAATACGCTGCACAAGGGCGCGTTGCGGCAGTTGCTGGTGGATCTTGGGAATCACCGCTCCGGCGTGCTCATCAAGGACAACACCGGCAGCGTCTTCACGCCGCAACCGTGATTCGGAGCCGCGTCCGGGGACGTTAACATCGCGGCGTTATCATTCCGGTTATGAACAAGAAGCTGCGCTGGGGCGTGCTGTCGACCGCAGCCATCGGCCTGAAGAAAGTCATCCCCGCGATGCAGCGCGGGCAATTCACCACGGTTACGGCCATCGCATCGCGCGATCTGGCAAAAGCGCAGGCTGCGGCCGGCGCGCTGGGCATCGCGCGAGCCTATGGATCGTATGAAGAGCTGCTCGCCGATCCGGAGATCGACGTCATCTACAACCCGCTGCCCAACCAGCTCCACGTTCCTCTCACCATTCAGGCGGCCGAAGCCGGCAAGCACGTGCTGTGCGAGAAGCCCGTGAGCATGACGCCCGACGAGGCCCGTTCCCTGCTCGCGGTGCGCGAACGTACCGGCGTGGTGATCGGCGAAGCGTTCATGATCCGCTCCCATCCGCAGTGGCTGCGCGCCCGGCAGATCATCGACTCGGGGCGCATCGGGCCGCTCCGCGCCGTCAACGCCGTCTTCAGCTATTTCAACGCGGATCCGGCGAACATCCGCAACCGGCCGGAAACCGGCGGCGGCGCGCTCTATGACATCGGCTGCTACTGCATCCAGTCGGCGCGCTATGGCTTCGGGCAGGAGCCGATCCGCGTCTGCGGCCTCATCGACCGCGATCCGCAGCTCGGGACCGACCGGCTTACTTCTGCGCTGCTCGAGTTCCCCGCGGGGCACGCGATCTTCACCTGCAGCACGCAGCTCGTTCCGTACCAGCGTGTCAATTTTTACGGGACCAAAGGCCGCGTGGAGATCGAGATACCGTTCAACGCGCCGCCCGACCGCCCGACGCGCATCTTCGTCGACGACGGCGGGGATTTGTTCGGCTCGGGGCTCTCCACCGAAACCTTTCCGGTCGTCGACCAGTACACGCTGCAGGGCGATGCCTTTTCGCGCGCCGTGCTCGACGGAACGCCGCCGCCCGTTCCCCTGGAGGAAGGGATTGCCAACATGGCAGTGATTGGGGCAATCTTTGATTCCGCCCATTCCGGGCATTGGAAGACCATTTCCTGATCTGCACGCCGGGGCCAGCATCATGAAAATCGTCCGCCAGAACGAATCGGAGATCGTTGTCGAAGACAGTTCCGTCTGGATTTCTGCAGTCTGTGGAATTGCTGCCGTCGCCATCTGCGCCTTTGCTGTCGTCCAGGGGCGCTATCGACTTCTGCTCGTCGCCATTCTCTTTGCGGCGTTTGCCCTGCTCTGGCTGCGCCGGTCCAGGTTTGTCTTCAGCGCGCCGATGCGGACCATTCGGTGGTCGCGGCTTCGCGCGATGCGCAGGCACGCCGGCAGCATTGCCTTCGCTGATGTGTCGGACATCGTCGTCGACAGCAGCAACGTGGGCGGGAGAGCCCCGCTGTGCCGCCTCACGATCCGTACCACCGCCGGCGCAACGCCCATGGCCGACGCTTACGGAACGACCCAGGCGCACGCGGCGACGCTGCGCAGCACGCTGCTCCAGTTTGTGAGAGCCGGCAGCGGGGCGGCGCCCGTTATGCCGGCCAACAACGATGCGGCCCGCACGCAGCAGCTCAATGATGCCATCCGAGCGCTGCTTGCCCAGGGGAAGAAGATCGACGCGATCCTGCTCGTGCAGCAAAGCGAGCATCTCGACCTCACCGAGGCCACCTTCCGCGTGAACCAGATTGCGAACCAGATGGGCATCCGCCAACTCGCGCCCAGGGGCTGAATGCGCGCAACAAGGGAGATGCTGGCCAGCAATTCCGCGGGCGCCGGGCCTTGCTTGCATCGTCCCGGGCTCATCGGGCATGATTCTCTGCACCGGGGCAAGTCCGACTGCGTCTCGCACGGAACGCTGGAGCCCATCGTCGATGAATCCGCCGCGCGAGGTAAACCGTGAGCACGCAGGTTGCCGCTGAACCGGTCGCCGCAGTCGCCGTACCCCAGTGGAGTTGGGCCTCCCGCATCGCCTTCCGCTTTTGTGTCGTCTATTTCGGCCTCTTCTGCCTTTGCACTCAGATCATCACCTCGCTGCTGATCAACCCTCAGCTCGACTTTCCCGATCCCGGGGCGCTGCCGCCGCTCCGCCAAATCGTCGCATTCGCAGCGACGCACATCTTCCATCTCAAAGCGTCCAGCCCTGACTTCTTTATGGACACGGGCAGCGGCGATCGCCCCTGTGACTGGGTTCTGCTGGCTTGCGTGCTCGTCTTCGCCATCGCCGGAACCATGCTGTGGTCGCTGCTCGACCGCGCGCGCCCCAACTACATCGCGCTGCGCCGGTGGTTCTGGCTTTTCTTCCGTTTCGCGCTCGCAGGGCAGATGTTCGCCTACGCCTTCGCGAAAATTGTGCCGCTGCAGATGCCGTTTCCCGCGCTCTTCAAGCTGATCGAACCCATCGGGGACCAGTCGCCCATGGGCGTCCTCTGGAACTCCATCGGTGCTGCGCCCGCCTACGAAATCTTCGCCGGCTCCGCGGAGCTCCTGGGCGGCCTCCTGATCCTCATTCCGCGCACCCGCACGCTCGGCGCTCTGGTGTGCCTCGCCGACATGATCCAGGTCTTTCTGCTCAACATGACCTACGACGTGCCGGTGAAAATTCTCTCCTTTCATCTGATTCTTCTGGCACTGGTCATCCTTGCGACCGATCTCCGTCGCATGATGCAGTTTTTTCTGCTCAGCCAGCCGGCAGAAGCGCCGGCCGCGACAACCCTGTTTCAGACGCGGCGCGCCAATCGCAGCGCCGCAGGCGTGCAGATCGTTTTCGCTTTCTGGCTGCTCGGCAACAACGCGTGGGGCGCGCGCATCGGCTGGAAAACCTACGGCGGCGGGATGCCTCGGCCCGCGCTCTACGGCGTGTGGGATGTCGAGCAGCAGACCGTCGACGGCCAGGTGCGCCCGCCGCTCTTTACCGACAACGATCGCTGGCGCCGCATCCTCTTCGACCGCCACAATCTCGTGGTCTTCGAGCGTTTTAACGACGAGCGCGTACTCTGGACCGGCACGGTCGACCCGCGCGCCGGAACGATAAGGCTTTCTCAGCGCGGCAACGGCCCAGGCGGCGCAAGTCTCAGCTATACGCAGCCGTCGCCGGATCGGCTTACGCTCGACGGCACGCTCAGCGGCCACAGGGTCCACCTGGATCTGGCGCTTTATGACCGCAGCAAGTTTCTACTGGTGAGTCGAGGATTTCACTGGGTGCAGGAATCTCCGCTCAACCGTTGACGAGGTCCGGGCGGTATCCTGACGCTTCGCCGGAGGTAGTGTCTTCTATGCCTTTTCGCTGGCTTTCTGCGCTCCTACTTGCTGTATGCGCCACAACCGCTCCTGCCCAAACCGCGATCCCAAAAACGCCCGCAGGCCGTACGCTGCAGGCGTGGCTCGACGCCTTCAACAGCGGCGATCGGGCAAAGATCGAGAACTACGTGAAGACCATCCAGCCCTCGGAGGACGCGGACGGCATGATGGGGTTTCGCGCGCGAACCGGCGGCTTCGACCTGGTGTCGATCGACTCCAGCGAGCCGCTGCACATTCAGTTTCGCGTGAAAGAGAAGAACAGCGAGACGCAGGCCATGGGAGATCTCGAGGTGAAGGACGGCAACCCGCCCACCGTGGCGGCATTCGGCCTGCGCGCCATGCCCGCCGGAGTCACTCCCGCGCACATCGTGCTCGACGCGGCGTTCCGGCAGCGCGTGATCGACGGCATCAAAGCCGACCTCATCGAGTACTACATTGACGCCGCTGTCGCAGCGAAGATGAACGACGCGCTCGATGCGCACGTGAAGGCCGGAGATTACAACAGCATCAACGACGGCAACGCGTTTGCCGAGAAGCTGACCGCCGATCTGCGCGCGATCAGCCACGACGGGCACCTCCGCGTCGATTTCAGCCCCTTCAAAATGCCGCCGCCCCATGAACCGTCGGCCGACGATCTGGCGGATATGCGCGCGGACATGCTCCGCGAGAACTGCGCCTTCGACAAGGTAGAGATTCTGCCGGGGAATATCGGCTACATCAAATTCGACGCGTTCCTGAATCCCGATTTCTGCGGCCCGACCGTGGCCGCTGCCATGGGCTTCGTGGCGCACACCGATGCCCTGATCTTCGACCTGCGTGACAACGGAGGCGGCGCACCGGCCATGGTCAGTCTGATTGCGAGCTATCTCTTCGACCAGCCGACCCACCTGAACGATCTCTACAACCGGCACGAAAACTCCACGACGCAGTACTGGACGAGCGCCTGGGTTCCGGGCGATCGCATGGCGACGCAGCCGGTCTTCGTGCTCACCTCGCATCGCACGTTTTCCGGCGGCGAGGAGTTCACCTACGACCTGAAGACGCAGAAGCGCGCGACGATTGTGGGTCAGACCACGGGCGGCGGAGCGCATCCGGTGAGCGGGCATCCGGTCGCGGAATATTTCGAGATCGGCGTACCCTTCGCGACGGCCGTCAACCCCATCACGAAGACGAGCTGGGAAGGCACCGGAGTGGTGCCCGATGTGGATGTGGATGCGCCCGACGCGCTGGCGACCGCGGAGAAGCTGGCGGCGGATAAGATTCAGGCTTCGCGGGCTCGCAGGGAAACACCGCCTCCCGTTAAACAGATGATGCTGTCGCCGCAACCGGTCCCACCGCCTCCTCCGCCACAGTAGCCGGGGTGCATGGCGCGCCGGCCGCGTTCCCCCGGCGATGCGCGGCGGCCTCTCAGTCGCCGAAATGATAGCCAGGCGGCATGTCAGGCATCTGGTAGTTCTCAAACGTCACGTCGTATTCTTTTCGCCCGCTCAGCGAGTACGGCGTAAACGTGATGGGCGAGCCGGGACACAGGTGCCTCGGAACGTCTCCCTGTTGCCCCTCCAGGTGCTGCTGATTGTTCGAGAGCTGGATGCCCACTTCTTCCACGCCGTTGACGCCGAAGTTCGCCTGATTCCTTTCCATCGTGCCGGCCCACCCTTCTCCAGCAACGGGCGCGCTCGTGGCGGATCCCACCGAGCCGCAGGGATCATTCGACCACTCTACCGTCACGAAGGTCACGCTGGGCTGACGCAACGCATTGCGGCAGCTCAGATCGGTGTAATCGCCCAGGGCTCCCGCATCGACGGGCGTGCAGATGCCAAATCCCGGCACGGTGAAATCCTGCTTCGGCATGGCAACGCTGTATGGCGTGCCCGCCCGCAGTTCCGTCACGGCAAAGCGCAGGTGCAGCGTGACCGGCTTTTTCTGTTCCGCTGCAAAGAAAGAGCGATCGAACTGCAGCGGCAGGGGCGCTGCCACACTCAAATCCCCCTCTGCTCGGTATCGCGCTCCCCAGATCGGCACCCAGTTCGATGTCCACCGTCGTCCGTCCGCCGCTTCTGCTGTTACCTGCACTGCATTCAGGTCGACAGCCGTCCCCGCCGCGATCCCCGACACATGGATGGGCACGGAAACGCCGATCAACCTGCGCCCGGCCCATTGCGTGAAGCTCGATCCCTTGCTGTCAGGGTTATAGCTCAGTTGCAGAGGCGAGCCGCTCTGGCGATAGGTCATCGCGACCAGCGCCGAACTTCCTGCCACCGCCGTGGCCACGCACACCAGCACCAGTCCCGCGGCCAGAATCACCCGTGCCGTCCATGTCTTTCTGCGGGCATATTGCAGCCCGATGCCCGAGCACAACGCCGCAAGCAGCAGAGCGAGCACTATCCATTCCGACCAGTCGACGGAGAATCCTCCGGTAACGAACACCGACGCCAGAGCTTCGAGCGCAATGAACGCGACAAACACGCCGAGGGTCGTCAGCGTCGCGCGCCCGAAAGTCGACGTGACCGCGGCGATCGCGAGCAGCGGCAGAATCAGGAACGCTACGATTGCAATCAGGCTGTACCCGAGCCCAGGCAGATGCGCAAAGGGAGTAAATCCTGCCTCCGCCAGAGTGACTGCTTTCGCGATCACAATCGGCAGACCGATGAAGGCCGCCAGAAACAGCAGCTTCGAACCGAGCAGCTCGCTCCACTCGTAGGGCTTGGTAATCCACCACTGGCGGTCGCCCACCAGGCTTTCCGATTGCACCAGCCGCGTGATCAGGATCCACCAGCTCACACCCATCAGCACACTCAGGAGCCCGGCCAGCACGCGCAGTTCCTGAATCCTCACCATCTGGGTGGGCCCTTCCAGAGGCTGGGTCCATTCCGCCGGCACAACCACGACATACGCGATCACCAACGCCAGCGAAATCGCGATCTCCCACCGCAGATGGCGCGTATCTTTCGCGAAGATGTGTCCCGCCTGATTCATGCCTGGCTCCTCTCGTGCGCTGCCACCACCCGTTGCCCGCGCCTTGCCCGTGCCACCGCCAGGAAGATCGCCCGCAGGGGCATCGGCTCCATCTCGATATCTTTGGCATCAGGAAACATTTGCCGCAGGTCCGCGGCGGTTTGCTCTCCCCGGCAGCTGCTGTGGACGAACCGCACGACCGAATCGCTCGCCTCGTAATGCAGCCACTGTGGCGGCACGGCTTTCTGAGCGGCCGGCGAGGCCAGCGTCACCGTGACTTCGCGGAAGCGCGCGGCCAGCTCGGTCATCTCTTCCGAGAAAAGCAACCGTCCCTGTTCCAGATAGCCCACGTGGCTCGAGAAGCTCTCGATCTCGCTGAGATCGTGCGACGAAAGAAAGATCGACGTCTCCGGGGAGCGATCCAGCAGCCCCATGATCAGCTCATCCCGCACCAGCGGGTCCAGCCCCGAGAACGGCTCGTCGAGCACCAGGAGCGCCGGACGGAACGCCAGCGCTGCGGCCATGGCCGCCTTCATTCTCATGCCCCGCGACAACTGCCTGATCTTTCGCTCCGGCGGCAGATCGAACTGCGCCATCAGCTGCTGCTCCAGGGCGCGGTCCCATGTGGGATAAAACGGCCGCAGATACGCGAGCATCGCGCCCACCGTCATCCACTCGGGATACTCCTGGTTTTCGCTGACGTATCCGATCCGGTTCAGGTCTCGGCCCGTCATCGCATGCGACGCCTTGCCCAGCACCTCCGCCGTGCCCGCGGTCGGCTGCAGGATATTCATCGCCAGCTTGATCAGCGTGGTCTTGCCCGCCCCGTTCGGCCCCACCAGCGCGTAAATCGAGCCTTCCGGCACCGCCAGATCCACACTGGCCAGCGCATCGGTCCTGCCAAAAGTCTTCGTGAGTCTTGTGGTCCTGATGGCTGCGTTCATCGTTCTCTGCGTCCTCCGCCGCTCTCGTCCGCGCTCAGCCGTTCCCAATGCCCTTCGATCGAAGCGATCACTTCCCCGCTCGACAGCCCGAGCCGCTTCGCCTCGACCACCAGCTCTTCGATTTCCTGCCCCAGCAGTTCCGCCCGCTCTTTTCTGCTCGAATCCGGAATGGCCGCGACCACCGTGCCGATGCCCGGCCGCGTCTCCAGAAAGCCTTCGTTCACCAGATACGCCACGATCTTGTGCGCGGTGTTGGGATTGATCTTCAGCTCGCGGCTCAGCACCCGGACGGACGGAAAAGCCTCTCCCGGCCGCAGTTGCCCGGAGACCATAGCCCGCTTCGTCGCATAAACAACCTGCTCGAAGATCGAGACGCCCCCGCGAAATGTCACCCGGAACGGAATCACGACTGTACTATGTCACATAGTACAGTGAAACGCAAGAATTATTTTTCGAGCCGGCGGGAACCGTGCAGACCGGACCACCGTATTTCCCATAGAAGTTCTAGTGGTGTATGCTGATTTCCCATAGAAGTTCGAGGGGGCGAAACTGCATCTCGAACTTCCAGGCGTGCTCCTGCGTATAGCGCTCAGGAACGCCGTCCGGGCTGACACGCCGATTAGGGGAGGCAAGGTGGTTCGTTCCAACAAAGAGCAGGAGATGCTGCTGGGCACGCTCGACATGCTCGTCCTGCAGACGCTCATCACGGGACCGGCGCACGGTCACACCATTGCGCACGTCATCGAGCACACCTCCGACGATGTGCTGCAGATCGAGCAGGGCTCGCTCTACCCTGCCCTGCACCGGCTTGAAGACCGCGGGTGGGTGTCGTCGTACTGGGGACCCAGTGAGAACAACCGCAAGGCTCGTTACTATCGGCTGACCGCGCTGGGCCGCAGGCAGCTCCACAAACAAACCCATCGCTGGCAAACCATGGTCGACGCCATTGGGCGCGTCCTTGCCAAAGCCGGCAAAACCGCAGACTGATTTTCGCGAGGCACGCTATGAGCTTCCGCCGCTTTTTTCGTCGCCGTGAGTGGGACGAGGAGCGAGCGCGCGAGCTCGACGAACACATCGCGCTCGAAGTCGAGCTGAACCTGGCGCGAGGGCTTTCGCCTCAGGAGGCCCGCCGTCAGGCGTATATCCGCCTCGGCAACCCGACCGCCATCCGCGAGGAGATCTGGAAGATGAACAGTTTGGTATCGATCGAAGATCTGGGCCGCGACATTCGCTACGCCATCCGCCAGTTGCTGCGCAGCCCCGGCTTCGCCATCATCGCCATCGTCACGCTCGCGCTGGGCATCGGCGTCAACACGGCCATCTTCAGCATGGTGAACGGACTTGTATTCAGCTCCATGCACATCGAGCAGCAGAACCAGGTGCGCCTCATCGCCATCCGTCAGAAGGGCCAGTCGTGGCAGCCGGCTCTCTCCTACGCGGAGTTCCGGCAGATCAGCGACGCCACGAAGGGCGTCTTTTCCGGCCTGATCGCCGATCAGTTCGGCCTCGACGGCGTCACCATGAAAGGCAGCAAACCCGATCGCGCCTTCACCGACTACGTCTCCGGCAACTACTTCCCGACGCTCGGCGTGCATCCGCTGCTCGGCCGCTTCTTCACGCCGTCCGAAGGCCTCACCCCCGGCGCCGATCCTTACATCGTCCTCAGCTACGCCTACTGGAAGAACCACTTCGCCGCCGACCCCAACATTGTGGGCCGCCAAATCTCGCTGGACGGCCGTCCCATGACCATCATCGGCGTGGCGCCCGAGAACTATCGCGGATTGAGCAGCATCCTTGAGGCTCAGGCCTACATTCCCCTGGCCATGATTGTGCCCATCGAGAACCTGCCGATCACGGACTTCAACAAACAGGCGAACCGCAACACCCGGGTTGAAGGCCGCCTCCAGCCTGGAATCACGCCGCAGCAAGCCGACGCCGCTCTTACCCTTGCCGCTCGCCAAATCGCCGCCGCCCATCCCGCCGAAGAGCGCGACCTCGAACTGCACGGCTTCTCTCTTCAAGCCGGACGCCTCACTGGCGGCATCGACGACGACAACAGCTTCAACACGGTTTCGGCTATCTTTCTCGGGCTCGCTTCGCTCGTGCTGCTGCTGGCCTGCGTCAACGTCGCCAATCTTCTGCTGGTGCGCGCGACCGTGCGCGAGCGCGAAATGGTCATCCGCTCCGCACTCGGCGCGCAGCGATTCCGGCTCATCCGCCAGATGCTCACCGAAAGTCTGCTCCTCGCGCTGCTGGGCGGCATCGGCGGCGTGCTGCTCGGCCGCCTTGCCAGTGGGCTGCTCGCTTCCGTCAATCTCGAATCCGATCTGCCCATCCACTTCGACTTCGGCTTCGACTGGCACGTCCTCGCCTTCTCGATCACCATCGCGGTGCTGGCGGGAGTCTTCGTCGGCAGCGTGCCCGCCATCCGTCTTGCCCGCGCGAATCTGAATCTCATCCTGCGCGAGGGCGGTCGCGGCATCGCCGGCCGCAGCCACAAGTTGCGCGACGCCCTCGTCACGATCCAGGTCGCCACGGCTCTGCTGCTGCTCGTCGTCGCTGGGCTCTTTACCCGCTCGCTCTCGCAAAACGAGCACGTGGATCTCGGCTTCGACCCCAATCATGTGCTCACGATGATGATCGATCCGAGCGAGATCGGCTACAACACAACGCAGTCGGCTCAGTTCTTTCGCGGCCTCATGCCGCGCCTGCGCGCGCTTCCCGGCGTTGTCGCGGCGACCAGTGCGCAGTCCATTCCCATGGGCCTTATCGACAACGGCAGCGATTCGGTCACGATCGACGGATACACGCCGCCGCCTGGGCAGCCCCAACCGCAGATCAATAACAACCTCATCGGCTCGGACTACTTCCGCACTCTCTCCATTCCCATCCTCGAGGGGCGCGCTTTCAACGATGCTGATAACGACAAGGCCGCGTACGTCGCCATCGTCAGCAAGGCCATGGCGGAAAAGTACTGGCCGCATCAGGATCCGATCGGCCGGCGCTTCACGATGGGCGCCGATCCCACGCATCCCATGCAGATTGTCGGAGTAGCCGGTGATGCTCGCTACGGCAATCTGGCGGGCACTGGCCAGGCGGCATTCTTCTACGTGCCCTATTTCCAGCACAGCGATCTGAACACGCTCCAGGCCATCGAATTGCGCACCGCAGGCGATCCTGCGGCCATGACGCAGGAAGTAGAGCAAGTGATTCACGGCATCGCGCCTGCGCTGCCGATTTTCGAAGTCAAGACGCTCCACCAGGCGCTCTACTCGCCGAACGGGCTGTTGCTGTACGAAGTTGTCGCCGCCCTCGCCGGTGTCATGGGAACTCTCGGGCTCATCCTCGCGGTCGTCGGCGTTTATGGCGTCCTTTCCTACGCGGTCAGCCAGAAGACCGGTGAAATTGGCGTACGCATGGCGCTCGGAGCGCAGCGCTCCGACATTCTCCGCATGGTCTTCATCCACGGGCTCTGGATTGTCGGTATCGGCCTCGCCGTTGGCCTGGGCGCCAGCTTCGGCGCCGCGCGCCTTCTGCGCAGCATGATCACCGTGAGCGCCGTAGACCCGGCGACGTTCGTCGCGGTCCCGGCAATTCTCGCGGTCATCGCTCTGCTGGCCTGCTGGATTCCGGCCCGCCGCGCCACCCGCACCGAACCGATGGAGGCGCTGCGCGTGCAATAGGACTGCCGTCAGCGGCACTTCCTACACGAGGAGCGGTTCATTGCCTTTGCGCAGCAAGGAACTCCCAACCAGAGCTGCGGCCAGCGCTGCAATCGCACCCACGCCCAGCGACCAACGCGGGCCGAAGTGATTGGCTGTCCATCCGAGGAAGGGCGCTCCGATCGGTGTTCCTCCCAGCGCGATAGCCACGCGCAAAGCCATCACTCGTCCGCGCATCGCGGGCTCGGTGGAAAGCTGCATCATGCTGTTCGTACCGTTGGTAAACGTGAGAGCCGCCACGCCGATTACGGTAAGCGCCAGGCCAAACCACCAGTAGCCCGGCGCAAGTGCAGCCAGAACGCAGCCCAATCCAAATACTGCGGCTCCCATCACCAGCGCTTTCATCTTCGGCTGTGCCTGTGAGGCTGCCAACAGGGCTCCCATCAGCGTGCCCACGGCCATGATGGATGAGAGCAGCCCAAAGCCGCGTGCGTCCGTATGAAATACGTTCACGGCCATGGTGGAAATGAAGATGGGAAAGTTGAGGCCGAAGGTCCCGATCAAAAACAGCATCACGAGAATCGTCCGCAGGTCGGGCCGCCCCCACGCATAGCGCAGCCCTTCCATGAATCCGGAGGCGCTGCGGTGCGCTCGCGCAATGGGACGCAGATCCGAGAGCCGGAACAGCGACATCGACACGAGAACAGCGCCGAACGAAAGGCCGTTCAGAACAAATGCCCATCCGATGCCGACCCGGGCAATCAGCAAACCGGCAACGGCAGGTCCAATCAGCTGCCCCAGATTGAACGAGCTGGAATTCAGCGCCACGGCATTCGGGAGGTCGATGTCGCCGACCATCTCCGCCACAAACGTCTGCCGCACGGGAGCGTCGAGCGCAGCGGCCGATCCTGACAGAAAGGCCAGCAGATACACGTGCCAGAGTTGAATGACTCCGAGGAGCGTGAGGACTCCCAGCGCGATTGCCAGCATGCCCAGCATCGCCTGCGTGAACATCAGGAGCCTGCGCTGATTCAGGCGATCCGCGGCGAGTCCCGTCCAGGGCAGCAGGAGCAACTGCGGCGCAAACTGCAATCCCATCACGACGCCCAGCGCGGTCGCATTGCGATGGGTCAGTTGCGTCAGGACAAGCCAGTCCTGGGCCACGCGCTGCATCCAGGTGCCGATGTTCGAGATCAGCGCGCCGGCCGACCACAAGCGGAAGTTGTAGCTTCGAAGGGAGCGGAAGGTCGTGAGCAGCGAACTCCTCATGAGCGACTCGGGTGGTTGCCTCCGTGAAACTGGCCGAAGTGGTGTGCCATTTGCACGCTCAGAAGTAAAGCGCCGAGTCCAGCTGCGAGCACGTGGCTTGTGGTCCGGAGATCAAATTCTCCGACGCGCAGGATCAGCAGATAGGCGATGACCGCGTTCGCGAAGCCCCACAGAACGTTCACTCGCGAAGATGAAAGTCCCTTGCCCGGAGGCTTCGCGAAGGGACTCTGAAACGGGCGCCCCATCAGGCCAGCGACCGAATGTGGGATGGCGTTCGCGGCAAACGCTCCACCGAAGAAGTACGACACCAGATCCAGCCAGTTCATGCGGGTACGCTCCTTTTCTCACCGACCGCAAAGGGTCCGAAAGCGGGGTTATTCCTCGACAAGCCGCGCGAGCAATTCGAGCAACGCTCGGAGTTTCTCCTGCTCGCGCACGGACAGCTTGTGCTCGATCGTCTTCGTGAGCCAGTCCTGCTTGGCGGCTCTGCCTTCCCGCAGCGACCGGATGCACCTGGGCGTGAGCGACATCAGAGTCTGGCGCCCATCCTTCGGGTCGGGAGCGCCATGGATCAGCCCGGCCTTGAGCAGGGGCGCGACCGCGGCGCTCATCGATTGCGGGCGCATGCCTTCGGCGCGGGCCAATCCGGAGACTGTGGCCGCACCATCTTTTTCGAGGCGCAGAACCACCGCGGCCTGCGATGCCGTCAGGTCGTGACCTCCGCCGTGCTCACGGAAACGCCGCCGCAATTTGCCGGCAATCGTGCGAATTTCCGACGCCAGCGCCGAGGCGAGATCGGGTTGCTGCGAGTGGGAAGCGCTCACAGATGCAGTATCGCATATCTACAGTTTATCTGTACAGATTCTCTGTATATCCCTTTCAGAACTCAGTCATCGCGCGGGAACAAGGCTCGGCGGATTTATCTCCTTAAGTTTTGAGCCACGCGTGGTAATCTGGCCCGCGATGAGGCCTCTCACACAGTTCGCCCTGGTCGGTTTAGCTTCCTGTGCCTTCCTTTACGGGCAGAGCACGCCCGCTCCGGAGTTGCCGAAGGATCCGCGAGAGCTGTTCTCGCTGGCCGCTCCGTCGTATAACTTCACCGATCCGTCGCTGAAGCCCTGGCACCTCAGGGCTACCTATCAGCTGTATGACGAAACCGGAGATCCGGCCTCGACGGGATCCTACGAGTACTGGTGGGCCTCACCCACGGTCTATCGCAGCACGTGGACGCGCGGCGACAGCACGCACACGGACTGGCATACGAGTGACGGGAAACACCTGTATGCCGCCACGGGCCACGGATTGGAGTTTTTCGAATACCGCCTAGAGTCCGACATTCTCACTCCCCTGCCGGAGCCGGCCGACTACGATCCTGCTACCACGTATTTCGATCGCGAAGTGCGAAGCCTCGGAACGACGAAGCTGCCGTGCATCATGATCGTGCCGAAAATGCCGATGCACGAACAGCTTTCCACCATCCCGCTGGGCATGTTCCCTACCTATTGCTTCGATCCCCATTTGCCGGTACTGGTCGTGAAGACTTCTTTTGGATCACTGACCGTGGCCTATGAACATGTGGCCCGCGTGCAGGACCGGTACTTGCCGAGGCTCGTCGAGGAGTATGAGGGGCAACGCAAAATCGCGACGATGACGGTGGACACAATCGAGAAGCTGAACCCGGATGACCCGGCGCTCACTCCGCCCCCTGATGCGAAGAACACGAGCGTCGCGACGGTTGGCGTTGCCTCCGGCGTGATGGCGGGCCACAGAATCCGGGGCCAAAATCCCGTTTATCCGCAGGATGCGAAAGAGGCGCGCGCGCAGGGCATGGTTGTCCTGAAGGCGCTGATTGGACGCGACGGAAAAATCCACGATCTGAAGGTGATCAGTGCGCCGTTTCCATCATTGGTAGAGTCCGCCTTGTGGGCGGTGTCGCAGTGGGAATACAAACCCTACTTATTGAACGGAGACCCCGTCGACGTGGCAACGCAAATCAACGTTGTCTATTCTCTCGGCAATTGATACGACGCTCCTTCGCAAATCTGCCGGCATTTCCGTCATGGCCCGAAACCAACCCCAAAGCACGGCTCAGCCGATGCCGGCCGCGCGTCTTCTTCTGCAACGTCTCCGGCGGTCGTTCTTCCTCACGCCCCATTCGGCGGAGATCCAGTCGCGGCGCTCCGATTTACTGCGGCGTAGACTGGGGTTGCGGCTCAACGGCCGACTGGGCCGGAGTTGCTTGCGGCGGCTGCGGTTCGACTGGCTGCGGAGCGGTGGTCTCCTGCGGCTGCTGGCTGTCCGCGAACGCCCTGGCAGCGCTATAAGGTCCGGCCAGAGAAGGCTTGCCCGTGACCGGAGAGATGTTGGAAGCGGACGCATCGGGAGCCGTCTGCACTGTGCTCGGCGAAGTGGGCGAAGTGCGCTTCGAGTAAATTCTGAAGTTTACCCACATATCTATCACAGTCGAAACGGGCTTACCGTCTTTGGTGGCGCCGGTAAACGTCGACTTCCGGATCGCGTTAACGGCATTCTCATCGAGCCCGAATCCAATAGGCCGATACACCGCCACGCCGATCGGCTTGCCCTGCGGATCGAGAATCACCTTGTAGCTGGCGACCCCGGCCACCTCCGAGCGCTGCGCGTAGTCGTTCGACGTCGCAACCAGGTTCTTGACCAGCTTCGGCCCATCGACTCCGGGCCCCGGCCTCACGATCGCCGGATCCGTCGGCTCCATCGAGTGGTGATCTTTCTGCGCCTGGTAGAAGTACTGCCAGTAGTCGGGCATCTGCGCGATCATCGTCGCATCCAGCGCCGGAGCGAAGATGCGGTTGAAAGCGGACCGAAGCAGGGCAGCCGCCTGTCTGGGATCCGTCGTGGGCGCGTCGATCTGATCTTTCTCCGTCTGCGGATCGCTGACTGCGGCTTGCTCCTGCGGCGGAGGCGCAGGGTTCGGCGCATCGCTTGCCGGAGCAGCGGCGGCTTCCGTCCCGTTCGCACCGGCATCGGACTTCGCCGTGGTTGGCGCAGCCTTCTCTTTCTTCTTCTTCGGCGTTTCCACCAACCGGCGGTCGATAGCGATCACGAGGTGCTTCTTCTTCGGAGTTACACGAATCAGATCAAACGAACTTGCCTCGTTCGCCCAGTTCGTCGCATCGACGAAGTGGATACCGTAGCGCACGCCCTCCAGCTCCACGCGCCTCTTTGTCATGCGTACATGGTCGATTTCGACCGCGCACAGCGTGAACGAGCCCGTGGGTGAAGGACTCGACAGGGCGCCCCGCATGTTGAAGTGCAGGTCGTCGCTGAGCCACAGGCCGCGCAGGTACAGGAGCTTGCCGGTCAGCGCCTGGCGGATTTGATCCTCGTTGGCGATCGCTCCGTTAAGGACGTCCCGGCCGGCCACGGTCTCCACCGACGCATCGGAGGAAGCCGGATTGGCTTGCTGATCGGAGGTTTGCTGCGGAAAAACAGCGGAAGAGCACAAAACGGGCAGGACGATAGCGGTGAGCCAGGCGTTTCTCCACTTCATGAAGAGAGTCCCCCAACGTATTTTGGGCGCGATTGCCGGAGTTTGCCTCCGGCTCACAGGCGGACGATTGATTCGTCGCGCCATCATGCGCTCTATTGTGTCAGGCGGCCATGCCGACGCAATAGCACGTTAGGTTCATGTGGGCTGAGAGTCACACGAGCCCCTCTGGGGCGAGCACTCTCTAAAAACTGAAAGGAAAACGGAGAGGCGAGGAGCATCTCGCTCCAAGATGACGCGAGGTAACCAGTTTGATTCCTTATAGTCAAACTTGAAGAATATTGAGGAAGTTATTGTTTTTAAGACCAGATTGCGGGAACACCAAGTCAAGGTTTCGCGAGCCGAGGGTCTTGAAAGCAGCCTCGCCGAGGACCTGTCGAAAATCGGTGGTGATCGCCAGATCGCGGCCTTCATAGAGCTGTTCCGATTCCAGTCCGGGCCATCGGCCGTAGACTTTTCCTCCCCGAACCGGCCCTCCGAGCACAAACATCACGTTGGCATGCCCGTGATCGGTGCCTCCCGTGCCGTTTTGCCGGCAGGTTCGCCCAAATTCCGACATGGTGACAAGGGCAATGTTTTCAGCATCATCGCTCATATCCATCCAGAAAGCGTTGAGCCCCTCGCTGAAGTCGCGCAGCCGGCCCGCCAACTGGCCCTCGGCCGCCCCTTCGTTCTCATGGGTGTCCCATCCGCCGATGTCGGCAAAGGCTGCTTCGACCCCAAGATTTGCTTTCAGTAGCTGCGCTATCTGCTTCAAACTATTACCGAAAGGACCGTTGGGATACTGTACTCCGGCGGCCGGCGTGTACTTGGCTGGATCGGCCACCTGCATCATCTTCACGGCCTCGAAGGTTTCCTGCCCGGTTCCGTGCAGGACCGAATCGGTACTCGAGTCGTACATGGCGGCGAATCCCGCGGCTGCGGGCGACGACTGCACCCCGAAGTCGCGGATGTTATTGAGCGCAACGGCCTGAATGCGGCCTTCGAGGGTCCGGGGCACCTCCGCGCCCAGACTCACCGCGCGGAAGGGAGTGTGAATCCGGCCCGGAAAGGACAGGTCCTCGGCCTGGAGGGCCCGGTTCAGCCAGCCGTCCGGCGTGGCTTTTATGCCGGGCGTGCCCGACTCCATGAAGTCCTGAGCGTCGAAGTGCGAGCGGCTCGGATCGGGCGATCCCGAAGCGTGAACGATGGCCAGATGGCCCTGGTCCCATAGCGGCTTCAGCGGCGCCATAGCTGGATGCAGCCCGAAAAAGCCGTCCAGATCGATGACCTGGTTCGGCTGGATCGCGATGTTGGGCCGGTATTGGTAGTAGGAGGGTTCCTTATAGGGCACGACGACGTTGAGCCCATCGGCCGCGCCGCGCTGGAAGATGACGACCAGCTTTTTACCCTGCGCCTGCGCCGTGGTGGCCTGCGCCAGCACGCTCCGCGTGAGGAACGCCGGCACCGAAGCCGTGCCGACAACCGCCATGGCCCCGCCCTTCATGAACGCGCGCCGTGTTATGGGCAAACGACACCTCCGGCCTTGCTGTTGCTCATACAGACTCTACCCCGGCGGGGAAGTTGCGCGAAAGCGAAATGCCCACGGGCGGAAGCTGGTCCGATGCCCGAAAAAACGGCCGGGCCCGCTGCGAGCCCGGCCGGAGGAACCAGCTTTCGACCTATTCGATGCGCGTGGCCGTCACTTCCACTTGCATCTTGCCCTTATCGTCCAGATCGTCGCCCGATAACACCACGGTCGGCTTACCGATGGGGATGAGCACGTTGGACTGCCACTTGTTCGAGCGAATGACCGGCTCGCCGAGGGTGGGGTTCAAGCCTGGAGTCGGCTTTTCTGTCGGCGCCACGCTGCTGATCTCCGCCGCCAGATAGAAACCCAGCCGGTCTCCGATTTCCTTCACAGAGCGCACATCGAAGTTCACGCCGACGTCGAGGTACTGGAACTGCGTATTGCCGTTCCCCTCCCCGGTCGCGATCGGGATCTTCGATCCAGTCCGAATCTCCTGAGACTCCCGCCCCGTGAAGATGATCTCGACATAACTGCGCGTGTTGACCACCTGGCCGGTGTCGTTCGTTTGCTCCACGGTCAGATTCAGCTTGTAGTAGTGGTCCGGCGGCTTCGGAGCAGGAGCCTCGTCCTGCGCGAACAGGCAGACCGGTGCGGCGCTCAGAGCGGCCAGGCTCAGGATCATTGCGGCTTTCTTCATCATTTGTTCTTTCCTTTCGGGGGTACCGGATTGTCGCCCTCATCGAGCGGTTGAATCTTCAGTTCGGCGATCTCCAGCGGATCGTCGCTATGCTGCTTCGCCTCGACTACCTGGCGGACAACGGCAGGCGGCGTCTGACGCGTGAAGGCCACCAGCTTTTGCTCTTCCGAGGCCAGCGGCATCGGAGCCGGAAACATTTCGAGCTTGGGCAGGCTTTCAGCTGCGAGGTGCACTTGCGGCTTGTGCGTAACGCGAGCCACGATGCGCGTAACCGGCTTTCGATCCGGAGCGGCAGGGATACTCACCACGCCCGGGGCCTTCGGCGCGAATGCAATGGAAGGAATCGGCGGGGTGCGCACCACACCCAGAGCAGCGGCCAGCAGCGCCGCAGCGCAGCCTGCGGCCGGAATCAGCCACGGCCACCAGCGCCGGCGTTGCGTTTCTTCCGCTCGCGCGCGCTCGAGAAGCCGAGCCAGCATGACGCGCGGCTCCGGCGTTTCCGGCGGTTTGGCGTAGCTCCGCAGGGCGGCGTCGATTTCTTCGTCGATCTCATCCACGCGCATAATGCCTCTCTTCCACGGTCGCCATTTTCTCTCGCAGAATCTGCCGCGCCCGCATCAGGCGCGTCCGCACGGTGCCTTCTGCAATGCCCAGCGCCGCAGCAATCTCGCGGGAATTCATCTCCGCGCTCAGCGCCAGAGGCTGTCGCAATTCCTCGGGCAGGCTGTCGATCAGGCGATGAACGGCGGTTTCCCAGTTGGCCGCGACGGCGATTGCTTCCGGATCCGGCCTCGCATCGTCGACCATCGCGGCCCAATCCTCCTCGGCGCCGGCTCCGCTTCCCCGGGCGGCTTTGCTGCGCAGCGTGTCGACCGCGGCCCGCCACACGGCTCGCGCCACAAAGGCCCGCTCGTCGCGCAGGCCGCGCCAGGCTTCAGCGAGAAGAATCTTCAGGAAGGCTTCCTGCGCGGCGTCCTCCGCATCGGCGGCATTGCGCAGCACAGCCCACGCCACGCGGTAAGCGAATCGCCATTGCCGCTCCACGAGGCCTGCGAACTCCGTCTCATCGTGTGCTCGCACGCCTGTGGGCTCCTTGCCTTCTCACCCCTAAGACGGATGGGCTTGCGGGAGTGTTCGGTTATTTTCGGGCTTCGCTGCAACGCTTATCGGCCTGGGAACCGTGTGGGCGAGCCAGCCCGCGAGGCCGCCGGCAACATTTCCTTGCCTGACGGCGCGCTCTCCACTATGCTGGCGCGGACTCCACGATTCTCAATTATTCCGAGGTGCAGCATGCAATCGCAAACCATGGATCCGCAAGCCCTGCACGCCGTTATGGCGATGATGGCCCTGATGCCGGTGTTTTTCCTCATCTTCGCGGTCGTTCTGATCATTCCCATGTGGTTCATCTGGAAGAAGGCAGGATTCACGCCGTGGCTCAGCCTGCTGAGCATTCTTCCCCTCGTGAACCTGATCATGCTGTACGTGCTGGCGTTTTCAGAGTGGAAGGTCGCGCCCGTGGCACAGGCGGCGTATCCGGCGCCGTACCCGCCGCAATATCCGCGGGTCTAAGCGGACGCCTCGAGGAAAATCGAAGCACGCGGGCGTCGCCTCGGCCCAATTCCTATCATCGCATCGGCGCATCCGTCGGCGACTGCGGGCAATCGACCGGCTCATACCAGGACACGCGCAGATACCCCTGGTGCAGCAGGACGCAGACCGTTTGGCCCTCGATCGATTCTTCGTACCGCGCCGCCGAGACCTGCATCGAGCGAGGCTCTGCGAAGGGCCCCCAGGGCTCGAGCGTCAGATAGTAGGTTGTGGACTTTCCGTGCCGCACATGTTTGCCCGCGACGATCGCCGCGAAGGTGACAGGCGGCGCAGATTCGATCACGGTATTCAATCCTGTCACAAGGCCGCAAGCGCTGAAACCAGCAATCATGCAGAGCGGGACGAGAGCCCGCATGAGTTGACCACCGCGCATGGCGGCCGGGAAGAACGCGATCAGAAACACGACGCAAACGAGGACGCCGTCCGCCAACAGCGGCTCGGATGAAACGTAATTCAGCCCGATGCCGCGAAAAAACAACCCAAACCCGCTGATGAGGAGAAGCAGCGTCAGATCAGCCCGGGGATCGGCGCGGTTCTTCCCCAGCGCGTAGAGCGCAGGGGATCGATACAGGAGAAAGCAGGCCACAACCGGAATCAGCGCCAGCACGGCAAAGCAACCCAGCCGCCATGCCGCCGGCGCAAAACTATAGCCGATGGCAGCAGCGCCGGCCGCGACGCAGGCGGAAACAAAAACCGCCTTGGCTCGCGGAAGCGCCTGCATCCGCTCCTCTGGCGTTGCGCCCAGTTCCTGATCTTCTGAAATTCGCTGGAGGGCCTCTTCCCTGTCCCGCGCATCCAGATCCGGAAATTGCCGCAGCCACTCGCTCATCGCATCGTCGGTTGCATACTGCGTGAAGTTGACGGGATTGCCTCCACGCTTGAGGCACAGGGCTCGATAGGTTCCATTGCGCGACGAATAAGTCCGAATGCCGTCGATCTCGCTCGCATCGATCACACGCGTCTGCAACATGCTGGTGACGGTGAGCTGGTTGTTCTCCAGAACCAACCGCGCTCGCAGAGCCCACCAGACAAGGCCGGCCACAACAGGGCTGAAGATTGCCAATGGCCACAGCAGTTCGTGGTCTCCCCGCAGGGCCAGCATCGGCACGACCACGAGGCCTGCGATTCCCGCCAGGACCAAAGGAAACAGGAATCCATTTCGCAGGCGGTACTGATGCCGCGACGTATCGGTCAACGTGCCTGAGCTCATTCGGGTCTCTGTTGCGGCCCTTTGTACCATAGATCTGCCGCAGAACCATCTAAAATCAGGAGCTCGGCTGCCTTGCTTCTCCTGATTCCGTCTGCTGCACGGCCAGTTTTGCGCTTGACCGGGGGCCGTCTATCCAATAGCTTGCGAACTAACCAGTTTCCCGGGATCGAGGCTTATGACTACCAAGATCGCCATTCGCGTGAAAGAAGAGCGCCCTCGCGTCTTCACTTTCACCGGCGAGGTTCCCATTCCGAATGTTGGAGAAACGGTCGCGCACCCAAGGTCCGATGGAACGATCCTGACCGTTCAGCGCCGCACCTTTGAGTATGGCGACAATCGGTTGCGCGTGACGCTCGACTGCACCTCAGTATCGCAATCCTGAACTGGCTTCCCGGTGGACGGCAGCATCCTCGCCTGCCGACGCTCGCGGCTATACTGCGGCGCTCTGCCTCTGCACGACTTCCGCGTTCTGCCGGAGTGGCAGCCTCTCGCGCCGGCGATGGATAGAATCGGCGACGACCCAGGCCGCCGCTCCCATCACCAGACAGATTCCGTTTCCTGACCACGCGAAGTGATCGTGCGGCGCCGCGAACAGTTTGGGCACCCAGACGAGCGCTTCAAACAACAGGATCATGATTGTGAGGAGCGTCGAGGCGATCCCCGACAGAATTCCGGTCAGGATCGACGCGGCCGCGAGCAGGAAACAGGCTCCCGTGACGGCAACCCAGAATTTCTGCCCTGGCGGCAACCACGGCGGCACCCAGGCGGCTGCCCCCGAGAAGTAAATAAAATGCTCCGCGCCGAAAGAGATCACGCAGATGGCGTAAAGGCGGCTGATGAGCGATTCTCGGCGCGCGAAAACTGAATCCGGCGGTGCGAGCGCCGCGCAGAGCACCAGGCCGCCGATCATCAGCGAAGTCTCCTCAAAGAAGTTGCCCCATCCGTCGTAGACCGCCGGAGCCGCGACGAGGCGCGGCACCCACAGAGCCACACAGACGGCGTAAAACAGGGCCAGCATCGAGGCGCCGAGCCGCGCCGTGCGGCGCGAGAAGAGGGCCAGGCCGCCGCACACTTCCACGACCGCTGCAAGGCAGGCGAGCAGCACACGATGCGGAACGTCAGGGCCGACGCGTTGCCAGTTGGTCGCGAAGTCTCTCCAGACCAGGCCAATCACGCCCAGTGCGATGGCGGTCGCGCCATACACATACATGCCAATCCCGGAAACCTGACTGCGTTGCACGGCGATTCCACCTCGTCGAAGCCTTCCGTCGCGGCAAGCCGAACCGATGAAGGTCAAACGGAAAGTGTGCTCGCAAATGCCGGTCGCGGCCATAGCCGCTCAAGCAGCGCAAACCATGAGACGCGCAGGCCGGTTAGCCGAGGCGGAGGGTCAGTCGAGACGAACCAGCCAGGCCTCGCCATCGCTGGGATGCAGCCCGTTGGCAATCTGCATGGCAACGGTGCGGTCGTCGTGCGCGGGGCGAATGCGCACCCAGTAACCCGTAGGTCCCTGGAACTCGATCACATTGGCCGTCTGGTACTCGCGTTCGAGTTTCTGTTCGAGGTGGTGCGCTTCCCGTGAATGAGGAAAAGCGCCAATCTGGACGCACCAGCGGCCGCCCGTATTGAGCGGGTGCGGGGTGCTGTACACGTCGATGCGTACTTTCGCGACGCCGGGCCCCCACACGCCGACAGCTTTCGCCGCGGCCATCGAGAGGTCGAGGATTCGGCCCTGCACAAACGGGCCGCGATCGGTCACGTGCATCACCGCCGACTGCCCGGTCCGCAAATTCGTGACTTTGATCAGCGATCCCATGGGCAGCGTGCGATGCGCTGCGGAAATGTGGTGCTCGTTGTACACCTCGCCATTGGCGCCCTCGCGATTGTGGTACGGAGGTCCGTACCAGCTTGCCATGCCCGTCTCGCTGTAGATGGGCGCATGCGCATCGACGTATTGCTCATCGATGCTCACTCCGGCAGACGGCTTGCCGTTCGGAGCCGGAGGCGCGGGCACAGGTTCAGGCGTTTCAGCCGGCGCGCCGGCAGGAGGGGCTGATTCAGGAGGAGGCGGCGTATACGCCACGGTCTGTTGCCTGTGGGAACATCCGGCTACGAGCAAAGGAAACACGCTGGCCGCGACAAGCGCGCACAGGGTTCCAGCCTTGAACATCTTCGTGCCGCGGGCGGCTTCTCTTCTCACGCGTCAGTGACTCCGGCGAGATTCCAGATGATCGGCCAGCCGGCTCAGTTGTCCGGCTGCCACGCGCAACGCCTTCGACGAGTGCTGCCGTACCTCCGGCACCACCTGGTCGTTCAGGTAGGTGACCACGCGGCGGACCTCCTGCTCGAATCGATCGCTGAACTCGTCCCAGTGCTCGTCGATCTTTCGTCCTGCGTCCTCAAAGGGGCTTCCGGATGGCTGCGGCATCGCTGTCACTCCTCGCCTTTCGCGTTAAGACCAGTATTTGGGCCGGGCATGGACGAGGTCAATGGCTTCCGCGGACCTGTGCCCCAGGAGTAACGCCGTTTCGCGGTACATCCCCAGCGCAAATTGTTTCGTCCAAAAGGATTGAACACGGGAGCGTTCTGAAACCCTCGGCCGCCAGACTGAAATTTTGCTGCCTGCTCACCGGAATCCCACTCATTCTGGCTTCGGCACGGGCGCAATCGACGGTGTCGCTGCCCGACGCGCCGCGCCCTGCGATCACGCTTTTCCGTGGCCGCAGCGTATCCGCGCGAACCGTCGCCGCGCCACAGCCCCTTCCCTCTGCACCCGGCGCGGCGAGCCGTCCTGCCCGCGAAAAACGCAAGTGGATCCTGTCCGTCGAGCCGGGTGAGTCCGTTCCGAAGCTCAGCGCACGCGAGAAAATGGCCTACTGGCTGCACGAAGAAATTCACCCCGCCTCCCCCATCCCGGCCTTCGTATCCGCTGGTTATGGACAGATGGTTCTCAACGACCCCAATTTCGGCTCCGACAGCGGAGCCTTCGGCGCACGGCTGGGCGCCGCATTTTTGCGCCAGGCCACGATGCGGTTCTTCGTCAGCAGTGCGATTCCGGCCCTCGACGGCGAAGACCCACGCTACTACCTGGCCGGTTCCGGCGGCATCGCTGACCGGGCAGGCTACGCCGTGAAACAGGCCTTCTTCGACCGGCTCGACAACGGAAGGAGCACCTTCAATTTCTCCAATATCTTCGGCCATCTGGCCGCCGCATCCCTCACACCCCTGTATTACCCGCCTGCGAGCCGCGGCTCGAAAGTCGTTATGCAGACGTGGGCCACCTCGATCGCGGGCTCGGCCGCCAACAATCTGTTTCTCGAGTTTCTGCCCGAATTGGTGCACAAGTGGCCGCGTATGGGACGTTTCGGTCTGCCGGGGCGGCATCGCGGGCAGTAGAATCCGGGTTTTCATTGCGCGCCGGATGACGAAATGAATTTCGGCGCGTCAGCTTTCGAAAGGATCACCGACAGGAATGGGTTGGCCCGGGCGATGGCGCGCTGCATGGTTTCAGCCGGCAACGATGCCGTCGCTCGTGCCGGTCTCCGCCCGCCGGTGCTGGACTCTCGTTACGCTCATCCTGCTGGGCGCTCTCCCAGCCTGCCTGGCGCAATCCATCCTGCCGGACGCGCCCAGCCCGCAATTCGCCACATTCGATGCGCTGGACGGCGCCGACTCCGCGGTTCTCCCCGCCGCGCCAGCGCCGCAGCAGACCTTTCCGCCCGCTGTACGTGAACACCACGGACTGTACATACCAGGACTGCAATCTGGTTCTCTGCCCCTGCCGCGGCCGTGCGTCGCGACATTTTGCAGTCAGACGTCTCCCGTAAGCAGTTGCTGCGTCGCCACGAACGACACCTTCAGCGCTTATCTCAGACAGTACGCCGTTCACATTTACTCGCCGCGGGAACTGGGCGATATGGCGGTCCGCAGCGTGCTCGATCCCTTCAACCTCCTTACCATTGGCGGAACGTCGGCGATCTCCATTGCCTCCGACTCGCACTCGCCGTATGGGCCGGGCATGGAGGGCTGGGCCAAGCTGAGCGGCGTCGCGCTCACCCAGGATATGACCAGCGCCTTTCTCGAGACCTTTCTGATTCCCTCCATCGATCATCAGGACCCGCACTACCACCGCATGCCGAATGCATCTCTGCAGCGACGCATCGCGCACTGTATCTACCAGCCGTTCTGGACCGACGACGACCTGGGCAGGGGAATGTTCAACTACTCCACCGTAGTCGGGGCCGTCGCGGGCGAGGCCATTGATATCAGCTACGTTCCCTATCAGCAGGTGGGCTGGGGCGCCAGCGCAGACCGGATTGCCGTAAACCTGGCTACGACGCCGATCGGTAACTTCGTCACCGAATTCATTCCCGATCTCGCCAGCCACATCAACCTTAACGTGGTCTTCGTGCAGCGGATCATCAACCGCGTGGCTATCGAAGAAAATGGCGGCGCGCCCTGAAGGGACGCTTCACTTCGTGAAGTAACGCGGCTTCTTTCCCGCCTGCCACGGATCGTAGTGAGCGGCAAACTCCGCGCGCTCTTCCGTGGAGGGGTGACTGTAGGTCCAGAACTCCACGAATCGGTTGGGCGTGGGATCGTCGAGCCAGAGGGCCGCATCGCTGCAGAACGAATGCACCACCGCCGCCTGCGGATCGGGCACGAGGCCGTGGATCACCTCCTGCCCGTACACATCTGCCTGATGTTCGATCCTGCGGCTGAAGGCGTTGCCGATGGGCTCCGCGAGAAAGCTCAGCACCGTCAGCAGAAGCAGGATCAACCCCAGCGACGACCAATTCCCTGCTCGTTCGATGCCCCAGCGCGGCAGCAGA
>DATJTG010000024.1:0-6128 GCA_035503555.1 Acidobacteriaceae bacterium
GCTAAGCCGCAGGAGATCGGCTTCGTTTCGCCGCTCATCCATGGATTCCCCGCGGAAATCTACGAAGACGGACTGCCCTCCTTCGGCGCGACCCAGTCATGGAACGATCCCACCAGCCTCATCGGCGTCTCGCGCATCGACGTCCTCAAAGGACCATCCTCGGCCCTTTACGGCGGCGGGCTGGGCTCTCCATTGGGTGGCCTTGTCACCATTATTTCGGAGCGCCCGGAAACAAGTTCGCTGAGCGGCGAGCTGGCGATGCGGGGAGGCAGTTATTCCGCGGTCGACCCATATGCGGACGTGAATATACCCGTATCGAAAAAGGTTGGCGCTCGCATTGCGTGCGAATATTTAAACAACGGCAGCTGGATCGACGAGGTCGGCGCCGATCGATGGGCCGCGCAGCCGAGCCTCTTCGTCGCATTCGATCCGAAAACCAGCTTGCTCGTACAGGGCCAGTTCGGACATCGATACCAGCTTGAGTATTCCGGCCTGCCTGCGGCACAGGCCCTTGCCGGAGAGCTTGATCGGACCGCATTCCCCGGAGCGCCCATCGGTCAGCCTCACACAAGAACGGATAATCGCACCGCCACCGCAACCTTCGACCATGCCTTCACGGATAATCTGCGATGGCATACCGGCGCACGTTACTACTACGGTCAGTTTGGCGAGTATGGCAGCTTTGTGTATCCGGCACTCTATCCTCCCGACCCGGCAAAGCCCACGGTCTACCCCATCCTCACAATGGACATGCCGCGGAATCCGGTGCACGAAGAGGTCATCGACACCAACTTAGCGGCAAACCTCCGTGGTCTCGGCGGCCGGCACGGACTGCTCGCCGGCGCGAGCTACGACCACACCAACTTCGCTTCCTACATGGGCTTCTCTGGTATTCCGGTCGGCGAAATCGATCTTGCCCATCCGGTGTACGACCTCTCCTTCGGCCCTTTGACCCCAATCAACCTCACCCAGACGGATCGCTACGCCACGACTGCACTCTATGGGCAGGACCAGGCCACCTACACCCGGCTGCACCTCATAGGATCGTTCCGCTACACCCAGCTTGAGTTTCGCGAGCGTGAACAGGCCACCGACCAGACCTATCACCATGCTTCGCCTCGCGTTGGGGCCACCCTCGATGTCGCTCATGGAGTCGCACTCTACGCCGGCTACGCCACCGCCTTCCGCGGCTCGTTCGGCTTCATCGGTTCGGCGCCGCCGAAGCCTGAAACCTCGCAGAACTTCGAAGGTGGCGTGAAACTGGCGCTTGCAAGATACGGTCTCTCCGGCACCATCTCCGGCTTTGACCAGACGCGAAACAACGTCGCGACACCTGACCCGGCCAACCCCTTCCTCTCCGTTCAGACTGGCCAGCAGAGAGCGTTCGGCGCGGAAACGGACCTCACCTGGGAGCCGATGCGGGCATTCTCGCTGCTGGCAAACTACGCTTACACCGAAGCAACCGTCACCCAGGACAACGCGATCCCGATCGGCAACGAGCTCGCGCGCGTTCCTCGTAACAGCGGGCGCGTGGCCGCGCGCTATCGCTTCCAAAACGGACCTGCCGCCGGCTTCGCATTCGGCGCCGGTGTGACCGCCTTTGGTGCGCGCCAGGACACGCTGCCCAACACCGTCACGGTACCGGGCTATGCCGCGGTGGATGCACAAGCCGCTTACGACTTCGGCCGCCGCTACACCGTCGAAGGTTCAGCCGTGAATCTGGCCGACCGCCGCGCCTATGATCCCTACGAGTACTTCGGATTCGCGGTCGTCATGCCCACCCAGCCGATATCGGCTTATGTAACGCTGAAGATCCACCTGAATAAGGAGTGAGTTCGATCACAGGAAAGGCGGGAATCTCCATGAACAGAAGAGAGCTCTTGAAACACTCGGCGGCGGCTGGTCTTGCTGCGGGGATGAGTTCGATTTGCGGCAGGAAAGCGACGGCACAGGCTTCGACATCGGGACCGGCTGCGGATACGACCTCGCCGCTTTCAGTTCCTTTTGGAGGAAAGCTGCCCGCCGCGTTTGTGCTCGGCAAAGATGCGGAGGTCCTGGATTTCTGTGGGCCACTGGAGGTCTTTGCCGGCGCAGCAACGAAGGACGGAACGCCACTGTTTGCTCCTTGCACGGTGGCGGCGACATCGGCCCCCGTGATCGTTCGCGGAAATATGAAGGTTGTGCCCGATTACGACTTTAAAAGTGCTCCTCAGCCGAAAATGATTGTGATTCCGGCCATGGACGACGATAGCGCTTCCGATGAGATGTACGAGTGGATTCGTATGGCGTCAAAGGACGCGGACGTGACAATGTCGGTTTGTACCGGCGCCTTTGTGCTGGCCAAAACAGGTTTGCTGAACGGAAAATCTGCGACCACGCATCACTCAGGCTATTTCATGTTGGCAGCCAACTATCCCCAGGTGCATTTGGTGCGCGGCGCCCGATTCGTCGAACAAGGCGATCTGGCTACGGCCGGAGGGGTTTCATCGGGCATCGACCTCGCCATCCGAGTCGTCGAGCGATATGTGGGCCGCGAGACTACCGACGAGCTGATCGACATGCTTGAATATCAGGGCAAAGGCTGGCAGAGCGCCGCCTCCAATCAGGCCTTCGCCACCATGCCACAACTGACGGGGCCTAAACCGCTCTGCGCCGTCTGCTACATGGACGTGGATCGATCCGTCAGTGCGAGCTATAAAGGCAGGGCCTATTACTTCTGCATGGAAAGCCACAAAACACTCTTCGAGAAACATACCGGCGTCTTCGATCGATTCCTCGCCGAAGACGCGGCTGCCGGATCGAAATTGAATACGTAGACCGCCATTGGCGGGCTCAACAAAGGTCTGACGCCAAACCGGGCCCAGTTTCGGGAATTCGGAGGTTGGAAGCCGGCGTGGGCTTCTTTGTCTTCATGCCTTGACCACCCCGCCTGCCCTGCGACAATTTGTCGCACCCACGGTGTTGCTTGTGTCGCTATATATTCAAATGGCATCGACGCTGCGGTTCATTAGCGAACGGCAGCGTGAGAGTTATGCGCTTACACCGACTCTACGGGAGCACGACTGTGAATCGACCCACGAAGATGTTCAGTCTCATTGCGTCCTTATTGTTGCTCGTGTTCGCCGTCACCCCGTCGGCCCTCGCGCACGCCCATCCAAAGATCATGAAGCCCGCACCGGATTCGACCGGGCCGGCGCCCGCTTCGATTTCCATCACTTTCTCCGAAGGAGTCGAGCCAAAGTTCAGCTCGATTCGACTCGTCGCGGGAGATGGCAAATCTGCCACAGCGGGAGTATCAAGGCCAGTGCCCAACGATCCTACAACTCTGATTCTTCCTGTACCAAAGCTCCATCCGGGAACCTACACCGTGCAGTGGTCCAACGTCGCCCTTGATGGTCATCGCCTCGAAGGCAGCTACAAGTTCACTGTGAAGTGATCGGACGGCGCGCCAGTGTTCGAGCCGTCTTCTCCACTGAGGGTGTGCGCGGCCGCAGCTTTTGACGTCGCCTATGGCTTGTCCGCGGGAGCATTGCTAAATCGCCTCTGGCTGGGCGCCAACAGCGATCCAGTCGGCGATCGGCGGTTGCGTCACTGGCTGCTGCGCTGCTCCGCGCTGATGCTGGTAGCCGTCCCGGCACAACTCATGCTTCTCGCAGCCTCCATGACCGACGACCTATCATGGCGTCTCGCCTGGACCTCATTGCCCGACGTGATGACAACCCATGCCGGACACGCGGTAACGATGAGCTTCTGCTTTGTTCCGTTCTTACTGGTGTTGTCTCTTTTTCCAGGGGCTTTCCGTCACCGTGCAGGCACATGGACGGGGATTGTTCTGATCCTCGGACTCACATCCTATCGAGCGACCCTTGGACACGCAGCGTCGGATGGCGACTTTACAGTTCGGGAACTCGTGCAGTTCCTTCACCTCTCCTCAATTGCCGTATGGGCTGGCGGAGTTGCAATTGCTGGCCTGGCAGCCGTTCCTCACCTTGCAGAACGGTCAGATTCGGAAGCGGCGATTCAGTTCGCGAGGCGGCTCTCGCGCTGGGTCACCATTGCTCTTGTTGTTGTCGTACTGAGTGGTATTTATAACGCCTGGAGGGGCATGGGCGGTTCCTTCATGGCGTTACCGAGGACCCCCTGGGGACGTGTGCTGGTGATCAAGGTTGTCATCGTGCTTCTGGCGCTCTCTTGCGGAAGCTGGGTGCGGCTCCTGGTGTGGGAGAAGCACAGCTCTGAAACGGGACGAATCGGCGTCATCCGGCGATGGCTCCGCGTCGAGGCGCTGTTGATGATCGGAGTGTTAATCCTGTCGGCGTGGCTTGCAGGTCTCCCACCGGCGGACATGTAGGTGGAACAGGATCAACGAGAGCGTGCTTTTAGCCGCGCTATGGCACTTCTCATTGTCTGATCGACAGCTGATAAGGGCGTTTCCGCAGCTGGTGAATCCCGAACAGGACGACGATGAAGGGCACTGCGGCGATCTCCCAGGCGATCTGATCGGCAAACAACCGGTGGGGCAGCACGTCGATCTGCCCCGAACACCGACCGACCGCAATACCCTGTTGCACTACGATCGTCAGATCCCAGACTCCGCTGTGCGGAAGTGTAAAGTTCGCCGCCTGCAAAAAGCGGCTGGTGGCGCCGCTGTGCGACGCATGCAGGACCAGACGAGCGCCGTTTCCATCAATGGGCGTCAGAATCAGCGTGACGTCTGCGTCCTCCACCAGACCAGCGCTGTCCCGTTGCTCCACGGCAACGCTGAAATCCGCCTGTCCCTGGGCCAGCGGATCGGGGCTGGTAAAGAGCGTAACCATGAAGGACCCGGCCGGCTCATGCAGCCGGAGCCGTCCTCCGTCTGCATACGCCGGATGGAAGGCGGAAAACACCATCGCCAGCAGGAGAATATGTCTCATGCCATCCCCATGCCGCGCATCTGCATCGGCTGCGCAAAGATCCAGAGGCAAAGCGCGTAAAGGGCCGTCACGATAGCTATCCAGACACCTATCATCGCCGCCCGCCGCCCGATAGAAGATGCGATTGGACCGCTCACCTTCCAGCCGGCATACAGAGACAGCAGCAGACCCAGATCGAGCGCCAGAACCTGCAGGCTAAGCAGGCTGATGCCTTTGGCTCCGGGAATCAGCATCAGATCGATGGGCCGGCAGACCGCAGCCATGCCCGGCAGCGACGCCATGAGCGACATTCCACGCCAGTGGAGCGGGAGGCTGAAATCCATGGTAGCCCGCTCCATTACAGGTATTGCGGAAGGCAGCGCGGTCGAAAGATGGAAACCCAGATGCGCGACCCACATGGCCAGTCCCAGCGGCAGCAGAGCCAGCGAAAATCGGCAAAACACCGAACGCGGGCTCGTGCCCGACGTGAAAACATGAATCAGCCTCGCCATCAGAAACCATGCCAGTATCAGCAGTCCGCTGAGTAATCCTGTGAAAAGCAACGAGGCCACGGTCGTATCAACCCAGGGATGGTGCTGTTCGAGCAGGCCCAGTGGATCGGCGACGGGGCTGATCATGTAGGCCGCATTTACCAGAGATGAAAAGCAGACCGCGAGCGCCAGCAGAGCAATATCGGTGCGCATCGAGAGGCGCCCCATCGATGAGCGGAGCGGGTCGCGGACGAGTTCGCGGACCGGCGGCTGAACGGTAATTTGGATGTTGTCGTGCGGACACGCCTTCACACAGTCCATGCACAGAGTACAGTCGAGGTTGCCCACCTTCTGCGGCAGGTAGAGATTCAGTTCACAGCCACGCTGCGCCTCATTGCCCCGGATACAGTCATGCGTGGTACAGCCTGCGCAGGTGCTTTGCCGGCGAACGCTCAATTCCAGCGGGGAGAAAAGAGATGCCATGAAGTTGAACTGTCCGATCGGGCAAACATATTTGCAGAAATTGCCGCCGCGAAAGATGGAATTGACCAGCAGCGCCGCGCCAATGTAACCAAGCAGGAGCAAGGCTGTGGCTCTCGGCGCATTCCAGAGAGAGAACTGCTCGTACGCCCAGAAGAAGACCACCATAAGCGCCGCAGCCATCCATTTTCTTCGGAGCCATGACGGCCAGTTCAGCCGTCCTGCGCCCAGAGAGCGCGCCAGTTCCCGCGGCAGCGTAAAT
>DATJTG010000025.1:0-32354 GCA_035503555.1 Acidobacteriaceae bacterium
GTGGAGATACCGGCTGTATCTTAGCGACGAGTGACGAAGAGCTGGGGAAAAATGGCCCCGTCCCTGCGGGTTGCGGGCAAAATCCGGCCATCCTTCATGGTCGGCCTTGACGGTGGACCCGCCACAGCCTGCGGCCTCCGCGTCGTCTGGCCGGATTTTTCCTCGCAACGCCTGCGATCCCTATAGGTCGATACACCCTGGGGGCTGGATTGTTGCCTTCAGCGCCAGGCACTCATCCAGCCGCTTTCCACGATGAATGGGGGCATCCCAGCGCTTCCCGCTGCGCGATGCACTCACGCTCGCCCATGATCTTCGTACCGTGCCGCCCTCCGATTCTCCTTGCCTTCCATTTCCTCCCGCGCCTGGCCTTGAAAATAAGGAAAGCCCCGTTCTTCGGAACAGGGCTTTTTCCCTGGTGCCGAACGGCCCCGGAGCGCCGCCCGGCCGAGGTTTAGAAGTCGACGCGCAGGGCCACCTGGCCCGTGCGGTTACCTCCCTCGCCCTGGGGAAGAGCCGCGCTCAGCACACCAAAGCTGCTGGGTTCCCCGAAGTTCAGCGACGGCGGAGCGTAATTCGTATGGTTGATCACGTTGGTAAAGGTGGCTTCGAAGCGAGCATGCATCCGCTCGCCCAGATTGAAGCGTTTTGCCAGACCCCCGTCCACATCGGCCATACCCGGCCCCTGCAGAATACCGACGCCGCAGGTCCCGAAGCGCCCCGCATTCGTCGGCGGCAGAGCGAAGGCATTGAGCCTGAAATAGTGCCGGTTCGTCTGGCCCGCGTACGGGCTCCCAACGCAGTCCGGACGCGCAATGGCTCCGCCCGTGGTTCGCTCGATCATGTCCGTGTTGGATTGATCGTCGGCTGCGGGCATCGTGGGCGTCAGCCACTGACCCGTCTGCAGGGTCGTCACCGAGCTCAGGGTCCAGCCCCCGATGACTGCATTCAGGATTCGAGGTCCGGAGAAAGTCTGTCCCTGTCCGAACGGCAGTTTCCAGGAGCCTGTCACCATGAAGCGCTGGCGCGGATCCGCTACGACGTTGCCGCGGTCGTACTTGATGTCATAGTGGTTGGCAATTTCCGAGGCATAGGGCTCCTCGCTTGCGTAGACAGATGGAGCATCGCTGCCTTGCGCATCGCTGATGTTTTTCGTGAAGGTATAGTTCGCCTGGAATGTGATCCCATGCCCCGTTTTATGCGTCACTTCCGCTATACCCGACTCATAACTTTGCGTGCCGATGCTTTCCGACTCCATCAACAGCAGCCAGTTCTGGAAGGGCGCGCGAGGATCCACGACGGAGTATCCGTTGTTCGGAACTTTGTAGGGCGTGGTGCTCGCCGGAATCTCGTTGTTATCGATGGTGATGGGAAGATGGTACGCTCCCTGGCCGGTGTAGCTCAGCCGGACCACCGTGTTGGGAATCACTTCCCGTTCCACGGTCAGGTTCCATTGTGCTGACGAGGGATCCTTCCAGTGCGGATCGTTGGCCTCTTCGAAATCGCCGCCGCCGATTGTTGCCCCCGCATTGGGAGGCGATGTGTTGGGAAACTGGAACGCTGCTGCTCCGTTCGAGACGGAGTTATTGTAGGTCAGCAGGTCTGAGAGCGCGATGATGCCGCTGTTGAAAGACATCGGACCAAGAGTCGTCATCGTATAGATGCCGAACCCGGCGCGAATCACCGTCTTGTCGTTGTTGAACGGACGCCAGGCGAAGCTGATGCGCGGATCATAATCGCGCCAGTTCCAGTCCCGAAGGCCCTGCGGAAGCCCCGCCGCGCTCGCTGTTTCGATATTCGAACACGGCAACGGGCTCCCGGTCCCCAGCGCACATGCGTTGAATCCCTGGAGAAAGCCCGTGTAGATCTGCTGGAGGAGCGGCTTGTTCGCAATGAATTTATAAAACTTGTCAGGGACCACAACGGTCAGGTTGTTTCCCGATGTGAGATAGGTGGCTATATCCCCGTTGCTTTCCACAAACGGCGGAAGCAGCTCCCACCGTAAACCGAAATTGGCCGTAAGTCGGCTGTTCACCTGCCATGTGTCCTGTCCGTAAACACCCCAGTGGACGCTGCGCGCGTCCATTTGTGGGCCGATCACCGCGAAGTAAGACGGATCTGGCAGCCCCAGCAGGAAATCGCCAACAGAGTAATTGGTCAGGTTGCCGCTGAAGGTGAAGTCGCCATAGTCGTCAGAAGGCGCGAAGTACATCAGCGCATTGAAATGCTCTCTGCGCGCATCGAATCCGAACCGAAGCGTGTGCTTGCCGATGACTTTGGTGAGATTGTCGGTGAACTGAACGTTCCCCGAAATGGTGGTCCCAACCTTGTCCTGACCGATGTTGGTTACGGAGCCGTCGGCAAAATTGAAGGTCGGGAAGGCATCGGCCGTGGGATGCGAGCTGATACCGATGGGATGATCGAAGTTCAGCCCGAGCTGGGAAATGGCCGTGGCCCCTTCGATCGGGAAAGTGTCATTCTCGTTGTAATTGGCGAACCCGAAACGGAATTCGTTCACCAACGAAGAAGTGATCGCGTAATTCCAGGAAGCCACGAGGCTGCGATTTTGGTCGTGGGCCCCGTCGTTCGGCAGGAAATTATTGGCCGGGGCAACGACGCCGGCGCTGTTGGACTCGCTATAGAACGCGTCCTTGAAACTGTAGCGCACGTAGACCTGCTGCTGGGTATTGAAATTGTGATCGATGCGGACATCGAAGCCGTTGGAATTCGAGGGGTCCGGCACGAGCGTCTCATAGTTGTAGGACGGGTTTAACACGCCCACGTTGGCGTTGGGCAGGGGATAGTACTTCAGCAGAGCCTGAGCGACCGGGTTGATGCAGGCCGCGCACGATCCCGTCGGGATAGTGTTGTTCGGGAAAGCCGCGCCGGTGAACGGGTTGAGCAAAGGTCCGGCTCCCAGCCCCTGCACCAGATCGTTCAGGTTCCCGGCCCTGTCCTCCGCCGACGGCACAAGAAGCTGCTCCGGATCCGATTGGGTCTTGCGATTTCCCTCGTAATCCACGAAGAAGAACGTCTTGTCGCCTCCTTTGTACAGCCTGGGGATGATCACGGGGCCTCCCAGGCTGCCCCCGAATGTGTTGAAGGTCCGTGGAGCCTTCACGTTGAAATGCAGAACGCTGGCATCCAGAGCGCTGTTCTGGAAATATTCGAACGCGCTGCCGTTCAACTTGTTGGTTCCGCTCTTTGTCACGAAGGTGACGTCCCCCATCTGAGCGAACTCCGCGTTGTTATCGAACGCCGTGATCTTCATCTCGGAGATGCCTTCCATGGATGGATAAGTGTCCTGCAGCGCGCCGTTGTATCGGATGTTGGCCGTGGAGATTCCATCCACCGAGAAGCCGGTCTGCGCCGACGTCGCGCCCCCCACCGCGATATTTCCCTCCGAGTCCCGAGTTACTTCAGGAGATACCGCGAGAGCCGCCAGAGGGCTGCTCGACACGGACCGGGAGTTGATCGGCAGTTGAGTAAGGTCTTCGTTCGAAATCGTATTGTTCAGCGTTGCATTCTCGGTATTGATCAGCGCCGCATCGGCGCTTACTTCCACAGTCGTGGCCTGGGAAGCAATCGAGAGCGAAATCGGAAGACGCAACTCCTGGCGAGCGTCCAGATCAGTCGAAACCACCGTATCGGCAAACCCGCTGTGCTGAACCGTCACTTTGTAATGGCCGGCCTTCAGATTCTCAACGACAAACTCGCCGGCGCTGTTGGTGGTGGTTTGGCGGTTGTCGCTTTCGTCGAGGGAGTGGACGGTTACGGTGGCGTCCGGAATGACTGCGCCCGAGACGTCCGCGACCGTGCCTCGTATGCTGCCGAAGGTGGACTGGGCATGCGCCGTCCGGGTAGTGAGGACGAGCAGCAGCATGATGGCTGCGAAGGCGATGCCGATTGCGCGCTGCACGACGGGCGGTGTGGGTTGAGCGCCGGGCGCGTTCTCCTGGTTCAGGAGCGAGAGCGATACGTTTGCCGCTGGATGCATGGGTCCTGCCTCCTTGAGTGAGGTGGGGCCCGCCCTCAGATCTGAGCCGAGAGAAGCCCTTCACCTTGCGGAATGCTGTGATCCGAGACACTGCGGCCTCGGGTAGCTTCCAGGCCTGCGTGCTAACGGCCGGAAGCGGGGACGACGTGTCGCGACGGCTGCCGGAGATCGACCGGGGGGTGCTGCACGAGACCGCTGGAAGAACGACTGCGCCGGCACGACAGGTCGGACAGCTGGAGAATTCGGTTGTTACGTCTGCTGCTTGTGCGAATAGTCTGAGGAATCTGGACCTTCGCGCTGCACACACGTCACGGTGTGGGCTGCCATGGAAGGAGCGACGTCAGGCGTACTGGCAGTTGTCATAGCTGCGGATTCTGCCTCTGCCGGAATCGCGAATTACTCCCAAGAAGAACCCGGAATACCTATAGTTCTCGCAAGGGATTCGCAAGGGTTTTGTAAGTATAGGAAGCGTTTATGAAGCGAATAGCGAATGGCGCCTGCGACGGGTACCCCGTGCGGCCTGGGAGTGAGGGATTGCTCTGCGAGGCAGTCACCCAGGTTGTCGGTTGCAGGCTCCCCAATTGGCGCGAACAGTCCAAATCACTCATCCCGATTGAGTTCAGCGTGGGCGGTAGAACGGATATCGGGAAACGCCTTTTTCTCCGGCGAACGCCAGGGTTCCCGCGCCGCTGGCATCACAGCGCTTCCCGCTGCGCGACGCACACACTCTCGCCCATGACCTTCGTACCCTGCCAGCCTCCGATTCTCCTTGCCTTCCATTTCCTCCCGCGCCTAGCCTTGAAAATAAGCAAAGCCCCGTTCGTGAGAGCGGGGCTTTTTCACGCAGAGGTGCCGCGTTTTTCTGAACGCTGTTCGCTGTTTGCTGTTCGCTGTTCGCTGTTCGCTGTACGCTGAACGCTGTACGCTGAACGCTGAACGCTGAACGCCGCACCCTGAACGCTGAACGCTGCACCCTGAATACCGCGCGGCCCAGGCCGCGCCCCGCTCGCTCTTTGAGAAACCAGACTCCGGCAGGACCTGCGATGAAAGCCGCCTTCGATCCCATCGCGGCCGCCAACTCATCCATGAGGACCTTGAAGGAATCATTCAGGGGCTTCAGGGAACTAACTTCGATGCAATCATCTGCGTCCATGGCGGCCCTCAGTTGATCATTCGAGGCCGTGACGTGATCACAGAGGGCCGTTGCCCCATGTGACCGCGGCTCAATTACCTGCAGTGCTGGCCCGCAAACGGTGTCCGCTAAGTACCCGCTTTTCAATCACCCTTTGACACGTAAAAAAATTTCTCGCAAAGCCGGGAGCCGAAAGCCGACGCAGCACATCTCGTGGCTCTCCGCTCGACGCGAATCGCAGAGGCGCCGGAGACGAGAGAACGGAAGGCTGTGTCTTACATTTGCTATACTGTAAGACGTTATGGCCACCCATGCACCTGTAAGCACAACCCACGCCACCGTCAGCACCAAGGGGCAGCTCGTCATCCCGGCCGAACTCCGCGACGAACTGGGCATTCGTCCCGGCACGCGCATCGCCATTCTTCGCGAGGGCAACCGCATCATCCTCGAGCCGGTGAACGCCGAATACATCCGCTCGCTGAAAGGCAGCCTCGCCGGGGGACCCTCCATGACGGAGGCTCTGCTGAAGGATCGCCGCGCGGAGGAGCGCCGCCGCAAGTGACGACCTATGCGTTCGATGCCAGCGCCATGCTTCGCTTTCTGGAGAACGAAGCGGGCGCCGACCGCGTGGAGAAGATCTTCCTGGATCAGCTTGCCGGCAAGGCCGAAGTGGTTGCGTCCGCGCTGCACTGGGGCGAGGTAGCCGGGCGCGTTTATCGCATGCGAGGCCGCGCTGCTGCTGAGCTGGCGCTGCAAAGACTGCTGGGCCTCGGAATCGAAATCATCCCGGTCACCGCGGAACAGGCCGTGAATGCTGCGCTGATCCGCGCGGATTACAAGATTCCCTATGTCGATGCGTTCGGGGTCGCATTAGGCGCTGCCCCTGATCACGTCTTCGTGACCGCTGACTTCGACCTGAAGCCAGCGACGAAGCTCGCCGCCATTGAATTCCTGCCGGTGAAGTAGACGCTCTTCGCGTGAAGCCGCTCGGGACTGCCGGAGCCTAGAACCGCAGCAGATACGACATCTTCACGTACACGTTCTTCCCGTCGTTCATCAGCGACGAGCCCGTCGGCGCCAGGATCGGATCGTCGGGATTGCACATGCCGTCCACCTCCCGCGTGCACAGCGCGCGATCGATGTTGGCGAAGTTCCCGATGTAGCCCACGTAGAGCGCCGTCCCCGGGTGCGGCATATACGTGAACAGCGCGTCGGCAAACAGCGTCTTCGAGTTCGCCGCGTCGGTCAGTTGCTCGTTCGGCAGCGTCGAGATGTACTGCCCGATCAGGTTGAACGACGCCGCTTTCGTCAGCTGATAGTTCCAGCGCGAGATCAGCTCGTGGTTGTCGTACACCGTCGTCCCCGTCCCCGGATCGGTGAAGTGCGTGTACACGTAGCTGTTCTGCAGGTCGAGGCCGCTCGCCGGCTTCACTTCCACGTTCACGTTCGGCGTCGACACATCCACCGGCCCCGGCCCCTGATTGCCGGGCGGCGAGTAGTTGATTCCCTTGCCCTGCGAATACCCGCCGCCAATCGCCAGATACGGCACCGGCGACGTGTACACGTTGAACCCCGCGGAATTGCTGTGGTACTCCACGTCGCCCGGCAGCGCGGAGTAGTCGATCGGCCGCAGCCGGTCCTGCCCCAGCGTTGCCCAGCCGTTCACCGAAGTGCGGCCCTTGAAGCTGATGCTGTAAGAAGGATTGAAGTAGTAGTCCAGCGGCACCCCGGTGTGGTCCCAGATCCGCTCCGTATACACGCTCGGCCCGTGCGACAGGATCCAACCGCTCTTCGGCCGGAACGTGTACCCAACGGCTCCGTCCGGCTCCCGCACATCCGGCCGCCGGAAGAACCCTGTGTCCGTCACGAATCCCGCCGAGGTGTCGCTGTACGCCGTCCACCAGCTCCAGTGCAGATTCGAGTAGCTCACCTGCTGGTAGTACGCCTGCCCGCTGCACGTCAGGTCGTAGGTCTCGCACTCCTGCTCGCCCGGCGTCGCATCGCTCTGGTTCTTCGTCTGCGAGGTGACGGCCTGGCCGGTCACGGTCCAGCCTCTGCCCATCCGCGCCCGGTAGTCGAATCCCCCCGCCCGGTTGAACGACCCCGTGTACTCGCGGTCCGCATAGATCAGCCCCACGTCCGAGAGCTTGCCGATGTCGCGGTTCAGCCGCCCCACGTAGAACTCCGCCCGCGAGTTCGCGTTCGGATCGGTCGCCGGCACCAGTTGCCCCGGGCTGCGATCGTCGACGGCCAGTACGCCCATCGCCCACGGCCCCAGCTTGCCCGTCAGCCGCGTGCCAAACTGCGGCGTCACGATGTTGTTGGTGTAGTAGAGGCTGATCGGCGTCTGGAAGTAGCTGCTGTTCTCGATGAAGAACGGCCGCACTTCCGCGTAATAGGGAGGAAACCGCTGATTCGGCGTGGCCGGATTGTCGATGCCCACCTGGCTGAAGTCGGGATTCACCGTCGTGTCGAGCACCAGGCTGTTGTGCAGGATGAACTTCGCGTCCAGCCCGGCGTAGCCCTGCAAAGGCTCGTCTTCGAAGTATGGATCCTGGGGATCGACCGTGTTCAGCTGCCGCCGGTTCCTCGCCAGCGAGTACGGTTCGATCTGCATGTTCTGCCCGTGCTCGACGTCGCGGAAGCCCTCGATGGCCTGGTCCTGCGTCAGCCGGCCGGCGATGTCGTGATTGCTGCGCGGCCAGTAGTCTGACTCGTTCAGGTGCGATTCGTTCCGCCCGAGGATGATGCCCCAGGTCCGCATCTGACCCGGGTCCGCATCGGCGAAGTACAGGCTGGGGAACGGAATCCGCATCAGCACCACATAGCCCGTCGCGGTGCGTTTGCCCCACGTGTCCCACACCGTGTCGAAGGAGAAGTCGTACCCGGTCTGCTCCGTGTAGAGCGCGTCCGACTGGATCCCCAGCGGATTGCTCTGGAAGAAGAACGCCCGCCGCTGATCGTGGAACGTATCGAGCATCACGAAGACGTCGTCGTCGTCACCGGGCGCGTCGCGCGCCAGCATGTGCGACCGGATCAGCGCTGGAGTCTTGTCGTGGCAGACAAACGCCACAAAGATCGCCTCGTGCGTGTAGCCGAGGTAGGCCACGGTCGGCTCCGGAGGGCGCTCGCCGTCTTCGGGATAGCGTTCGACGAACTCGTGGATGCGCAGCATCGGCGTCGCTGCAGGCCCGAGGCGGTCGCCGAGGAAGTCGGCCAGTTTCGGCTCGAGGTCCAGCCGCGGGATAACCAGGGGGCCCAGCCGATGCAGGGAGATCACGCCATTGCCGGGGTCTGCTGTGGTGTCGGAATGGGCTGCCGAGGCCCGCGCGTTGTCGGACGGGCCGCCGGGGGCGCAGGCATGCGCCGGTCTGGGAGCCAGCGCCACCAACGAAAAGAGAAGGACCAGGAACCGCAATGGAAAATACCGCATTCAGCGCGCCAACGGCTCTCTGGTTGCCCGGAGAACCCAATCGGGCAGACTGCCATTCCGCAGCCGCCCCTTACTCTCTTATACCGTATCCCTGTTAATCAAGTGTGCAACATGGGACGTTTAACCGGAACCAACCCTGCTGTCTCAGCTGCTGATTGGATCAGGACAGGCACTCCTGGGATTCCACCAGATCCCTTGCCAGAAGCCGCCCCGAAACGGTTTTTCAAATGGGGCATCGAGCAAGCTGCTCATTCTGCAAGACATCGGAGGTGCGCAGGTCACGAGGAGCGGGGTTCAGGGAACCGGGATCAGGATTGGAGATCCTAACCGACGCCCCAGTCAGAGATTTATTTGGCGCGAAAAGCTGCTCCTCTTGCTTACCGAGGGAAGACGCGCTATGATCCCTCGGTAACCGATAGGAGAGCCCATGAGCAAGCCTTCAGACCTCGTCCAGGGAACTCTCGACCTTCTGATTCTAAAAATCCTCGCCCTGCAGCCTCTCCACGGGTGGGCCCTCAGCCAACGATTGCGGCAGGTTTCCGGGGAGGTGCTGCAGGTGAGCGACGGGTCGCTCTACCCGGCTTTGCACAAGCTGGAACATCAGGGCTGGATTCAGTCGGAGTGGAAGCCGACAGAGAACAACCGAAGGGCGAAGTTTTACTCGCTCACGCGGCTTGGGCAGAGATATCTCGACCAGGAGGCCGCGAACTGGGAGCGCATCTCCGCCGCCATTACGAGCGTGATGCGGCTCAAGGAGGTATGAGCGATGCGAATCAGGCACTGGCTCCAGACGCTTCCGCTGCGGATGCGCTCGCTGCTGCGCCGCGATCGGCTCGACGCGGAGCTTGACGAGGAGCTGCGCGATCACCTCGATCGGCAGACGGAGTTCAATCTCGCGCGCGGGATGAGCCCGGAGGAAGCTCGCCTGGCCGCGATGCGCAAACTGGGAAATGCGGCGCTGCTGCGCGATCAGACAAGAGCCATGTGGAGCTGGGGCGGCCTCGAGCAGTTCACGCACGATCTGCGTATTGGAGCGCGCACGCTGAGCCGCACGCCGGGATTTACGACGATCGCCATCCTGGTGATCGCGCTGGGCATTGGAGCGAACGTAGCGTTGTTCACTGTGGTTCGCAGCGTTCTGCTCAAGCCGCTACCGTATCGCGATCCTGGCCGGCTGGCTTTGATCTATGAAGCCGATCGCGAGCATCCGCACCCGCATCCGTGGTTGCCGGTCGACGCGGGCAGCTTTTGGGAGTGGCAGCGGGCGACGCAATCGCTGGCCGAGATGGCGATGGTCTCTCCTTTTCAGGGGTACAACGTCTCCGGCGAGGGCGGAAAGCTGCCGGAAGTCGTTTTCGCAGCCTGGTGCTCGGACAATTTCTTCTCGCTGCTGGGCGTGCGTCCGATGATGGGGCGGGAATTCACAGCCGCGGACGATCAGCCTGGCGCAGCGGCAACCGCGATGATCACCGAGGGCTTCTGGAAGCGCCGGTATGCGTCGGACCCGGCGATCGTGGGCAAGACCATCTGGCTGGATGCCAAACCCTACACCATCATCGGGGTTCTGCCGTCGACGTTCGTGTACTCGGGAGCCTTTGGCGGCGCTGCGGACCAGATCTGGACTCCGGTGAGGCATGAAGCGCCAGCCTCGCTGCTCACGACGTACGGCGATCACGAATTCCAGGTGGTCGCGCGGCTGGCGCCCGGAGTCTCCTTGTCCGCGCTCGAAGCGCAGCTCGACGCACTACAGAAGCGGATCAAAGCGGCTCACCCGGAACCTTCCACGCATCCAGGCGCGATTGCCAGAACCATGCTCGACGACGCGGTGCAGGACTACAAGACGCCGCTCTATGCGCTGCTGGGGGCCACCGGGTGCGTGCTGCTCATCGCCTGCATGAACGTCGCCGGTCTGCTTGTGGCGCGCGCCGCCGCGCGCAGCAAGGAGTTTGCGATCCGCTCCGCGCTGGGCGGCGGCCGCCTCCGCCTCATCCGCGAACGGATGACGGAAAGCCTGCTGCTCTCATTCGCCGGAGGCGCGCTGGGGCTGCTGCTGGCTGCGGGCGCGGTGGCATGGCTGATGCATGCGCGACCCGACATGAACCGCGTGGAGCAAATCCACTTCGACGGCATGGATGCGGCCTTTACTGTGGCGGTCGTCTGCCTTGGCACGCTGTTCTCCGGTATCGTTGCCGCGCTCAGCTCGAGCAGGGGCAATATCCTCGGCGGATTGCAGGAGAGTTCCCGCTCGCACAGTGGCAGCCGGTCGCGCGCGACCCTGCGCCGCGTTCTGCTGTCGGTGGAAGTGGGGCTGACGGTCGTACTTCTGGTGGGAGCCGGGCTGCTGCTGAGGAGCTTCGAGCGCCTGCGCACATCGGATCTGGGCGTGCCGGTCGACAATGTTCTGACCATGGGCGTCAATCTGCCGACGGCGCGATACAAGCAGGACTATCAACGGGCGGCCTTCTTCGATCAGCTGATTGCACGCGTGCGCGCGTTGCCCGGCGTCTCCGCGGCCGGTCTGGTGAGCACACCGCCGGGAGAAGGCTGGAATGGCGACGATCTCATGTGCATCGTCGAACATCCGCCGCTGCCCAAAGGCCAGGGGCTGGATTTTCAGTTGCGCGGCGCTGATCCTGGTTATTTTGCCGCGATCGGTCTTCCCATTCTTGAAGGCCGAACCTTCAACGCGAACGAACGGCTCGATCGCGCGGGCGTGATTCTCATTAGCCGGGGCGCGGCGCGGGAATTCTTCCCCGGCGAAGATCCGATCGGCAAGCATGTGAAGGCGATCGACGGCTCGGGCACGTGGCAGGTGATTGGCGTGGTCGGCGATGTGCGATGGACGGTCGCGAAGCCGCCCATGCCCACGCTCTACTGGCCGATCGATGGCAACGGATACAACTTCGCCTCCATCGTGGTGCGGTCGCACCACGATGTCGAATCGCTGGCGGTTCCCGTGCAGAAAGTCATCGCCGGGCTGGACCGGGACCTGCCTGCCTGGAATGTGATGACGCTGCGCGAAGCGATCGGCAAAAGCACCATCGACTCGGAGTTCGACTCGATTCTGGTGCTGGCTTTCGCGATCATCGCCCTGGTTCTTGCCGCTACCGGCCTGTACGGCGTGCTCGCTTATCTGGTGGCACAGCGCACGGTCGAATTCGGAATTCGGCTGGCGCTCGGCGCGCAGCGCAAGGCGCTGCTTGGGCTGCTGGTCTTCGACGGGCTCAAGCCCGCGCTGGTGGGACTTGCGGTTGGCTTGCCGGCCAGTGCAGCCGTGGTGCAGCTGATCCGCAGCATGCTCTTCGACACCCAGCCGCTGGATCCCACGGTGTTCGCAGGCGTATCCGGAGTGATTTTGCTCGTGGCGGCGGCGGCCTGTCTTGCGCCGGCGTGGTACGCATCGCGCCTCGATCCGATGCGCGCCTTGCGGACCGAGTAGGAAGACGCTGCGGCAGACCCGGCAACTCGCGGCTGCCACCACCTCACCCCAGCTCCGGGAAGGCGGCTACGGCAGAGTGCTGGTGGCAGCCTGGCGCTTTGCCTGAATCTCGATGTAGACGTTCACGAGGCTCAGCGCCGCTGGAGTGACGCCGGGGATGCGGCTGGCCTGGCCGATGGTGGAGGGGCGGACGCGGGTGAGCTTCTCCTGCATCTCGCGCGAGAGGCCGCTGACCTGGGTGTAGTCGAACCAGGCGGGGATGCCGCGCTGCTCCGCCTTCTTCAGCTTGTCGATGGCCTTCTTCTGCTGGTCGAGGTAGCCGGAGTACTTGATTTCAGTCTCCACCGTCTTGAGTTCATTGCGGAGTGCCGGCCGAATGGGCGGATGCGCCTGCGGCGATGCCTGATCCGAATGCTGTAGCCAATCTGCGAAAACCGGATCGGTGAGTTGCTCCCGCAGCGCGGGCCAGATGGTCTCGATTGTGACCTCAGGACGCTTGAGGACTTGCGCCCACGTTTGACCTGCCGGCCAGTCGCCGCCCGTCGCCTTCGTGGTCCCCAGGTGCTTCTCGAGCGCGACGGCGCGCGCCTGCTTGTCTTCGTATTCCGCCCAAGCCTGGTCGCCGATGAGGCCGAGGCGGCGGCCGTAGGGAGTCAGTCGCCGGTCGGCGTTGTCGATGCGGAGGTGCAGGCGGAACTCGGCGCGCGAGGTGAACATGCGGTAGGGCTCGTTGGTGCCCTTCGAGATGAGATCGTCGATGAGGATGCCGGTGTAGGCTTCGGTGCGGTCGAGCGTGAACGCCTGTTCGCCGCGCACGCTGAGCGCGGCGTTGATACCGGCCATCAGCCCCTGGCAGGCGGCCTCCTCGTATCCGGAAGTGCCGTTGATCTGGCCGGCGAGGTAGAGGCCCGCGAACCGCTTCACGCGCAGCGAGCGGTCGAGTTCCGTGGGATCGATGGCGTCGTACTCGATGGCGTAGCCGGGGCGCAGCATCTCGGCGTTCTCGAGGCCGGGAATGGAGCGCACGATCTGCCATTGGACTTCCATCGGCAGCGAGGTCGACATGCCGTTGACGTAGACCTCGTGCGTGTTCAGGCCTTCGGGCTCGAGGAAGAACTGGTGCTGCTCCTTGTCAGGGAACTTCACGACCTTGTCTTCGATGGACGGGCAGTAGCGCGGGCCGATGGACTGGATCTGTCCGGAGTACATGGGCGAGCGGTGGACGTTCTCGCGGATGATGCGCAGCGTCTCCGGCGTGGTGAACGCGATGTGGCAGGAGACCTGGCGCTGCGGCAGCGTCGTGGTGCGAAAGCTGAAGGGCGTGGGATCGGCGTCGCCCGGTTGCTCGGCGAACTGCTTCCAGTCGATGGTGCGGCCGTCGAGACGCGGGGGCGTGCCGGTCTTGAGGCGGCAGCCGCGGAGGCCGAGTCGCTTGAGGGCTTCACCCAGCAGGACCGACGGCGGCTCGCCGCTGCGCCCCGCGGGGTAGTGCTCTTCGCCGCAGTGGATGAGGCCGTTGAGAAACGTGCCGGTGGTGATGACGGTGGCGCCGGCGAAGATCGTTCGTCCATCGCGGAGCTTGATGCCGGCGATGCGAGAGTGCAGCCGGGAGCCGGAAGCCGGGAGCGTGGAGGATGGCTCGCTCAGCACGACGTCCACGACTTCAGCCTGCTTGATGAAAAGGTTCGGCTGCGACTCGAGCACTTCGCGCATCTTTACGCGGTACTGCTGCTTGTCGCACTGGGCGCGCGGCGACCAGACGGCGGGGCCGCGGGAGGTGTTGAGCAGGCGGAACTGGATGCCGACGGCGTCGGCGACTTCGCCCATGAAGCCGCCCAGAGCGTCGACCTCGCGCACGAGATGGCCCTTGGCAATGCCACCGATGGCGGGGTTGCAGCTCATTTGCGCGATCAGGTCGAGGTTGAGCGTGAACAGAGCGGTGCGCAGGCCCATGCGCGCAGAAGCCATCGCGGCTTCGCATCCGGCATGACCGGCGCCGACCACGACCACATCGTATTGTTCAGTGAAGACCATGCTGCCTGGTGGAAAGCTTCCTGAGAACACTTCCATTTTACCGGGGCGGAGCCACGGGCCGGGCGCGGCCAAAGGAAAGGGCTCCCTTGCGGGAGCCCTGGTTCGAACATGGTTGGGCGCTTAGAAGGTTACGTGGAGCGCCATGGTGAATATGCGGCTGCTACCGATGGTGCTGGTAACGGAACCGAAGTTGGCGCCGTTATTGGGACTGCCATTGATCTGGGTGGGAATCGTGGTGGATTTGCCGGAGCCGTTGTGGACCGGGATCTGGTCCAGGTTGCTGAGCGCGGACTGCTGATCGGCCGCAGCCGGGCTGCTCACGACCTGACCATAATTCACGTAGTCGAGGCCGCAGTTGTTGTCGCCGCCGTAAGCGCTGTACGCGCTGTTCGAGCAGGAACTGGTCTGGCGGATCTCCGTCTGGTTCTGCGGCACGTCGAGGCTGGTGGTGTTCGTGACGTTGAACATGTTGAAGTCGTAGCGAACCGTGAATCTCTCGGAAGGATGGAAATCCTTGTGGATCTGGAGATTCAGCTGCTTCTGGAAGGCCTGGCGGAAGAGATTGCGCTGGCCGGGCGCAAAGTCGGTTTCGAAGATGTCCTGCGGATCGCTGCCGGTGGAGACGGGGATGCCGTCGGTGCCGGGTGCGAGGTAGTGGATATCGATCTGGCTGGGGTCGATGGCAGGGATGTAGCTTCCGGCGGTGCGATATTTGCCGGAGTTGCCGGTGAGTGCGCTCTTCGGATTCGACGGGTTTTTGATCGGGAGCACGGGATTCATGAGCGTGGGATAGTCGCCGAAGAAGACGCTGCCGACCGCGCCATAGAACTCGTAGAGCGAATAGGGCTGGCCGCTTTGGGCGATGGCCATGCCGCTGAGGTGCCAGTCGTTGGTGAACCAGGAGGCGAGGGTGTTGGGCGACGAGAGGTTCGGCGCCATCACATCGAAGTTGCCGCTGAAGACGTTGGTGCGATCGAAGTCGGCTCTCGCGTACGAGCTGCGCAGGTTGTTCGGATTGTCGCCGGTGAAGAACAGGCCGATGTCGCTCTGGTCGTCGTAGGTGTGGCTGAAGGTGTAGCTGACGCCGCCCTCGAAGTTGTGGGAGAAGCGCTTCTCCACGTGGGATTCGAGCGCATCGTAGGCCGAATTGCCGACCGTCTCAAAGAATGCGGCGTTGGGGCTGTAGCCGACGTAAGGAGCGCGGAAATCGGTGTTGCCGCCGTCTTCGGTGTTCCACGGCTCGCCGGCGATCGGGAGGTAATCGTAGTTCTGATCGCTGGTGTTCTGGTTGAGCACTTCAAAGCCGTAGGTGGCGGCTTCGCCCCAGATGGGGTTGGTGGAGGTGGCGAGTTTCGGCTCGTTGAACGGAATCGGAACCACAGCATGGCGGCCGCGATTGCCGGTGTAGCCCAGAGTGACGGCCACGTTCGTGGTGGGCTGCCACTGGGCGTTCAGGGTGAAGTTCATGGTGTAGGGCAGCACATTTTTGCTGTCGTACGCGCCGAAGTTCAGAGTGTAGGGGCAGGCCGTGTAGTCGAGCTGGCTGCCGACGCCGCCGCACTTGGTGAAGGTTTCGCCATAGACGGTTTCGCTGCCGGTCATCCCGTTGAGGGTGGTTTGCAGCGCCTGCGTGATGAGCGACGGATCGGAGCTGGGCGCGACGTAGGAAGACAGCGAGGAGAACGGATTCTCAAGCGTGCCGCCGCCCGTGGCGAAGCTGGCCAGGGGAGCGGATTCCGTCACGCCGAAGGGACCGCCGTAGCTGCTGCCGGCGGGCTGTGAGAGGTAGCTGAACAGCTCGCCGCGGTCGAAGTAGACGCCGAAGCCGCCGCGCCACACCAGTTTGTTGTGGAAGTCTTTGGGCGACCACGCGAATCCGACGCGCGGAGAGAAGCCCCACTGGCGGCCGGTGAGCGTGGAGTCGCTGACGCCCTTGGTGGGATTGTATTTGTTATTGCCGGCCACCACGAATCCAGCGTTGTTGACCACGAAGCCAGTGGTGGTGGTGCCGGTGACGTTGTAGACGCTGGGATCGAAGTTGAAGATGTTGCCGTATTTTTCCGTCAGGCCGCCGTGGTAATCGTAGCGAATGCCGGCCGTGATGCTGAGGTTGGGCAGCGCCTGCCACTTATCCTGCGCGTAGGCCGAGCTTTCGTTGGTGCGATAGTAGCGGTCGGCATTGTTGTGGCCATTGGCGATGCTCTCCAGCACGCCGGATTCCTTGATGGAGCCGGTGAGAAATTTTGAGAAGCTGGAAGCCGTGAGCTGGGCGATCCCGTCGCGGTTGTTTTCGACGTTGAGCTGGGTGTAGTTGTAGCCGCCGCCGACGGTAATGGTGTGCTTGCCCATCGCGTACACCGCGTTCGCCGAGGGGTTGATGCGGTTCTGATAGTAGCCGATGTCAGCGAAGGAGCTGTAGGGGCCCATCTTAAGACCCGGTGCGGAGCTGCTGTTCGCGCCCATTTCCTTGATCAGAATGCCCGGCAGCGTCCCGTTCATATAGAGGCCGCTCGAACCGGGGCCGATGCCGAAGGTCCCGCCCGGAACGGTCTGCGTGTAGTCGCTGTAGGAATACATCCGGTTGAAGCCGAGCGTCTCGGTGACCGTCATTTTGCTGCCGATGAACTGGGTGTTGCTGATGGCGCCCACCTGGGAGCCGTTCTTCTGCGACTGCGGGAAGCCGCCCGTCGCAGACATGCCGTAGAGCTTCTCGACAGGATCGAGCTGGTAGTAGTAACGGAGAGAAAGCTGATCGGTATTGCTGAGGTTGTACTGGAGCGAACCGGTGCCCTGCTCGCCGGTCTGCGTTGAAGTGCCAATGAGCGTGACGTTGGGAATGCCGTACTGATAGGGCGTGCCTGCTGCAACCTGCGCGGATGGGATGAGATAGCCGCCGGTAGGCACCTTTGCCTGCAGCAGCGCCATGGCGATCGGATCGATCGTCTTGGTGAAAGCGCTGCCCTGCCATTGCGTCGCGGCGGCGGTGATGCCGGCCGCGGAACGATCGTTCGTGAGATCGCTGGGAACCGTAAGCTGCGAAACCGCGGTCGACTGATCGGAAAGGTAGAGGTGCTGGAATCCGGCGAAGAAGAAGAGCTTGTTTTTAATCACCGGGCCTCCCATGGTGCCGCCCACCGACCAGCGATGCAGGGAGGGATTGGCCAGGGAGGAGGGGAAAGCGCCGACGCCCTGCTGCGCGAGCAGGTACTCCTGCTTGAAGAAGAACGGCGCAGCGTTGGCGAAGTTGTTATCGAAATTGGTGTAGATCTGTCCGTGATAATCATTGGTGCCGTTGGCGGTGCTGGCGTCGATCTGCGCGCCGCTGGTGGCACCCTGCTGCGCGTCGTACATCGAGGTATTCACGCGCATCTCCTGGAGGAACTCAGGCGGAGGAGAAGGCAGGCTGTTGCCGTTGGAACCGTAGACCGATGTGCCGGTCTGTGCCGCGCCGCCGATGTTGGCTGCGCCGGCTGAGGAGGTTCCGGATTCGCTGCCGCCGCCGATGTTGAAGTTGTAGCGCTGCGAGGTAAGGCCGCTCGACGTCATGCCGTTGAAGATATTGCTGGAATCGACGCCGTTCACCTGAAAGGTGTTGCTGGTGGCGCGCTGGCCGTTGGCCCAGATGTTCTGGTTGCCGAGACCGGCGTTGGAATCGAGGCCGCTGAGCAACTCCGCATTGACGCCGGGCGCCAGGACGGCCAGCTGGGTGAAGCTGCCGGTGGCGAGAGGCACGGTGTCAATCTGGGCGGAATCGAGCGTGTAGCCGTTAGTGGTGTCGGTGGCGTTCAGCAGCGGGTTTGCGGTCACCGTGACCGACTCCGTCACCTTGCCGGGCTTCAGCGATGCAGGAATCGTGGTGGCGCGCATCTCCTGGACGGCAATGCCGGGATAATTCTGCGTCTCGAAGTTTGGCGCGGAGATTGTGACTTTGTAGGTGCCAATAGGGAGATTCAGGATTTCCCAGTATCCCGTGCTTTGCGTGGTGGTCGCACGCTGCAGGCCAGTCTGATCGCTGACCACGGCCACGCTCGCGCCGCCGACAGCAGCTCCCGACACGTCGGTCACGGTGCCGTTGAGGCTACCGAGCGTTTGCTGTGCACGGGCGATTGGCGGAACAAAAAACGAACACACCAGCAGGCAGAGTGCCCCTGGCAGGAGAAAACTCACAATCTTCTTCATGATGACTGGCCTCAAAAATGCAAAAGGTTGGTCTGCTAAGTCACTCGTGCGTATCGGTGGACTCCACGACAGGAAAAGTTCTGAGCGTTGCCTTCAACGTGCCACAGCGGGATGAATTTGCGATTAATTACAGCACGGTTCTGTGCCGGTGCCAGCTACGAATTCGCGGGGTCGCGTGGAAAACGCGGTGCAAAACTGGAGAAAATGCACTAAAAACTGAGCTTGACACCTGCCTGAATCTGGCGTTCCCGCTGGAGAGCGCTGCTTTCGGCGTTGCTCGCGCTGCCAAAGGCGGCGGTGGCATCGTAAGCGTACTGCGTTACGGAAGTTCCGTTGACAAACATCGTGGTGGTTACCGGTCGCTCCCCGCTCTGCCATGTGAGCGTGCCCATGTTGGCGTGCGCTGTGTCATTCGAGAGGCGGTAGCCGATTGTCTGGATGTCCGTTACATTCTGATGATTCAACGCGTTGAAGGCTTCGCCGAGCAACGAGAGATCGTAACGGTCACTGAGACGAATCTGTTTCGTGACGCGCAGGTCGAGATTAGCCTCGCCGGGATAACGAAAAGTATTGCGGCCGATAAGGGGAATCACATCTTCCCCTCCCGATCCGTTCAAAGTGGAGCCGAGGCTGGGGACATGCACGGCGGTCTGCGGATCTTCGAGGACGGCGTTGGGTTGCTGCACCACTTTGAGGCAGTTGGCTCCACCGCCGGTCGCGCCGCCGGCGTTCAGCCAGTCCTGATACGAGCAGGAGGGCGACGGCACGGGGCCGAGCGTGCGCATGGAATAGGGCAATCCGGTGCGCCAATCGCCCGCGGCCGAGAGCGAGTAGCCGCCCAGGAAGGCTCCGGCGGCGCCGCGCCAACGCCACGGCTCTCGCACCACCAGCACCCCGGCCACCCGCTGACGAACGTCGTAATTGGACGTGCCATGCTCGAGCCGCAGGTCGGCGGGATCGTAGACGTCGTTGCGGTCCGCGTAGGTGGCTTCGTTTTGTCCGTCATCGATGGCGTGGGCCCACGTGAATCCGACGTTGACCATGAGGTTCGGCGAGAGACGCCGCAGAATGCGAACCATCGCTCCGCGATAACGGGAGTTGGTCTCGCTGAGTGCGTCGGTGACGGACCCGTAGGCGGGGTTCAGCCGCTGATAGTAGAAACGCCGCGGCGTGTAAATCGCGAAGGCCGAACCTGATTCCGCAGTTGCGGCCTCGCCGAGCGGGCCCGCATTGCCCTCGTTGCCGGGCGCTTTGACAGCGTAAAAAACGTTTGCGGTGTTCGCCAGATCGATGTTGGTGTCGACGAACTGCGTCAGATCGTGGCCATCGGTCGCCATGGCGCTGACGACGATCGCGGTGCGGCGGCCGAGCGATTGCTCCAGTTCGAGATCGGCCTGATTGATCTGCGGCGGCCGAAAGCGCGGATCGAAATAAACGACTTCGGGGGCTGTCGAGGCCTGATCGGGTGCGCTGAAGTCAACGTAGGGCGATTCTGTGCTGGAGAAAACGTAGGGGAACGGCGGCGCACCCACATCCATCGGGCGCCAGGAATATGAGCGCGGCGCGTGCGCGACACCCGTGGAGGTGAGCGCGCTGAAGATGGTCGCGTTGGGAATGCGCGCGTAATCGATGGCGTAGCCGCCGCGCAGCACGGTGCTTCCGTGCTCGAAGATGTCCCAGGAAAAGGAGGCGCGTGGACCGAAGTCGCTGCGGACGTGCGGCAAGGTCGCGGTTTCAGGAATTGCGGGATTCACGAGGGCCGAATTTGTATTGGGCACGCGCTCATCTTGCCAGCGCAGGCCGGCGGTGAGCGTGAGCCCATGGCCGAGCTTCCACTCGTTGGCCGCAAATGCGGCGTAATCGGCGGTCGTAAACCACCAGCTCGGATCGCCGAGCGTCTGGCGGTAGCGCGAGTAGCAGGGATAAGGACCAGTCGCGGTCGTCGCGCCGTCACAGCGATCGGCGGCGAGCATGTCGGAGATGAAGTCAAGCAGGCTCGCGTAGGAATACGCGCCGTTCTCGCCGTTCAAGCCTTCGAGCGCGTCGCGAACGTGGCTGTAGTCGTAGCCGATGCGCAGGGCCTGGCGGCCGTGGATCCACGCGACGGCTTCGGCGAACTGCTGGCGCGTTTCAGCGGGATATTCGCGCTTGTTCACGCTCGCCAGCGTGCCGAAACTGAATCCTTTGCTGCGGTCGATGGAGACTTCCGGCGGCAGAGCCCATCCATTCTGCGCGAACTGTTGCTCGAAGGCGGTGGGCGTGGTGGGAGACTGGGCCAGAACGTCTCGGCTGAGCTGAACGCGCATGCTGTTGAGCAGCAACGGCGACGGCGAGAGATCCCAGCGCGCGACGGCCGCGTCGTCGCTGGTGGAGCTGTTGCCGAAGCTGCTGATGCCGTAGTTCTCAGAGGCTCCGCTGAGCGCGCCGTGGGGCGCGGTACGGCGCATGGAGTTGTATTGCGCGCTGAGCTGATTGCGGTCGTTGACCCGCCAGGTGACTTTCGGGAACACGATGGTCTGGCGCGTGGAGCGCGGCACCGTTCCGAGGAGGCCGCTGAGTTGGCTGAGGACGGCGGAGTACGCGCAGGCGGCCATCGCCGTCGAGCCGCCGTCCGGCGCGCCGGTGGCCGCGCATTGCGTGGCGATGGGATTGGTGCTGTTGCGGAGCCGCGCCTCGAGCGTGGTGAGGGTGGGCGCCGACGGCGGAAAAAAGAAGACTTCCGGCTCGCTGGCGCGGGCGACGGACGGATCGTGACGGTCGTGCTGCTCCCACGCGAAGAACCAGAAAGCGCGCTCGCGGCGAATGGGTCCGCCGGCCGAGACTTCCCACACCTGGCGGCGATCGGGCGCGTGGTATGGGACATCGACGTAAGTGATGGGCTGGCCGTTGAGGTCCATCACCGGCTGGCCCGCGGCAGTCGCCGTCGTCCCGGCGGGCTCCATCTGCATGATTTTGTCGTAGGCATTGAAAGTTTGGCCGATGGCGCCGCGGTCATAGAAGGTGGCCTGACCGCGCATGCGGCTCGCGCCGCTCCTGGTGATGGTGCTGAGGCCGGCGCTGCCGGTTCGGCTTGCATTGAAAGATGCGCTGCTGCCGACGACCTGGAATTCGCTCACCGCGGATTGCGCGGTCGAGAATCCATTGCCCTCGCTGCCGCGCTCGCGCGAGCGGAAGGCCAGGGTGTTGCTGGTGCCGTCGACGGCGATGGAATTCATGAGCGGACTGAGGCCGCGCAGGCTCAGGCCGCCGTCGACGCCGGGAGCGGCCGCGGTGAAAAGCGCCGCCAGGCCGGACGCGTTCTGGCCGTTGTTGGGCAGATCGCTCCAGTCGGCGGCCGCCGTGCCGGAGTCGGCAGAGCCCGCGACGCGGGCATCCACGAGGATGGCGCGGTGCAGGGAGATCGACGCGAGCGACGCGCGAAAGCTGGCGTTGGTCCCCGCGCCTACGGTGAGATTGTCCGCTTCCCAGGCTGACAATCCGCGGGCCTCGATGCGCAGGCGGTAGGTGCCGGGGGCGATCTCCAGGAAGCGAAACGTCCCGGAGGAGTCGGAGATTTCATCGGTGTGGTCGCCGGTGAGGGGATTCTCGATGCGGACGAGCGCGCCGCCGACGCCGAGGCCGTCAGGGCCGAGCACGGTGCCGGCGACCGATCCGCCGGTATCCGACTGTGCCGCGCAAAGGTTCCCGCCGGCGGCGCACACGATCGCCAGCAGGACTGCCATGGCCGTCCTTCGGAGCCCCACGTCTCCCCCGCACAAGCAGACAGGGTGCGCACCCGTCTGGAGGATGATTTCGGAAGGTAAATCGAGGGTAGAACATTCGTTACACTGGAAGGAGCGAATGTTTATCGATGAGGCCAAAATCCGCGTAAAAGCCGGTGACGGCGGTAATGGCTGCATGGCTTTCCGGCGCGAAAAATTTGTCCCGCGGGGAGGACCGTCGGGGGGCGATGGGGGGCACGGAGGTAACGTGATCCTGTCGTCGAGCGAACGGCACAACACGCTCGTCTTCTTCCGCTTCAATCCCGAGCACAAGGCGGAGCGCGGCGAGCACGGACTGGGATCGAACTGCACGGGGCGCGACGGGCACGACATCGTCCTGAAGGTGCCGGTAGGCGCGATGCTGTTCGACGCGGACAGCGGCGAGCTGATCCATGACTTCACGCAGCCCGACGAGCAGGTGGTGATTGCGCGCGGCGGGCGCGGGGGACGAGGCAACCAGCACTTCGCCACGTCGACGCACCAGGCGCCGCGTGAGCACGAGCTGGGGCGGCCGGGCGAAGAGCGCACCTACCGGCTGGAGCTGCGCGTTCTGGCCGACGTGGGGCTGGTGGGCTATCCCAACGTGGGGAAGTCGACGCTGATCTCGCGGATTTCGGCGGCGCGGCCGAAGATCGCCGATTATCCGTTCACGACGCTGGAGCCGCAGCTCGGCGTGGTGTCGATCGGCGCGGCGCCGCATGAGGAGAGCTTTGTCGTGGCCGACATTCCGGGGCTTATCGAGGGCGCGCATCTCGGTGCGGGACTGGGGATGCAGTTTCTGCGGCACATCGAGCGCACGCGCATTCTCGTTCACCTGGTCGACGTATCGGATGGGAGCGGACGACCGGACCCTGCGGAGGATTTTCGCGTGATCATGGCGGAGCTGAAGAGCTTTGGGCACGGGCTCGCGGAGAAGCCGATGATTGTGGTCGCGTCGAAGGCCGACGTGGCGAATCCGCAAAAGATGAACAAGCTGAAGACGCTGGCGAAGCGGCGCAAGCTGCCGTTCTATGAGATTTCCGCGGTGACGGGTCTCGGGATCGAGAAGCTGAAGTATGGGATTGGCGAGCGCGTGCGCGATTTGCGGAACGAAGCGGCGACGGCGAGCGCGGTTTCTTCCGGGCAAACAGTGCGTTAGCGGTCGGGTACGCGGCGCTGGCTCCGCGATCAGGAGTGCAAGCCGGGCGAGCGCGTCGAGGCGTAGACGCTCGCGACGCAAAGGCCCGCCTGGGCGAACAGCACGACCGCGGTAGCCCAGAGAAAAGACCGCCGGTAGCGGGACTCCAGCGCGTCGGCAAAGATTCCGGCGACAAAGGTCATGAGGAACGGAAGCGCCCAGAGCCACGGCTCGGAGTTGACGCCCGTCGTGACGACGACCAGCAGAAGGGCGCCGGTGAGCAGCGGAGTGGTGTTTCCGAAATAGCGCGAACGGCGCAACAGCGCGTACAAAATCAGCGAGCCGGCAAGCGCGATGGTGAAAGGTGCGACGGCGAAATCGGAGAAGAACCAGCCAGCCGCGTTGAATGAGATCCATAGTTTGCCGGCGGCGCTGCGAAAAACGTAGCTGAAGGCATCGGGATGGAAGGCATAGGACGCGAAGAGTAGCAGCAACGCGCCCAGTACCCAGACGATGAGCAGCGTGGGGATGACGGCGCGCCGGCCCTCGGCGACCCACGCCATAAAGGCAATCGACAGAACAAGCGCCAGGATGAAAGCCGCGATGTGGGCGGCGGCGGTGAATCCCAGGATGACAGCCAGCAGGATGATGCGCGGTCGCCATTTGCGGCGCGGGCCCTGCAGCGCGTGTCCGACGCCAATGGCCATATAGACCGCGGAGAAGACACCCAGAGCAGCGAGGATTTCGTTATTGGGCGCGGTGGCGGCGCGAATGACGGGCGGCGAGAAACACCACAGGGCGAGCGCGATGTAGCCGCCTTCGTTGCCGAAGAGTCTTCGCGTGACCCACCAGAGGCAGGCGCCGAGGGCGAGCGCGGCGAGGATGAAGGGCAGACGCATCACCAGCTCGATGGCGCCGACTTCGTGGCGCATCTCCCAGGTGGAGGTGGTGGAGGCCTGGCCGGCGAGGATGCGCTCGAGGGTGAGGGGCAACCCTGTGGCGCGATAGGCGAGCGTGCCGTCGTGAATATTGCCGCAGGTGGTGAAGTATCCGGCGATCGGCGAGGGCCGCTCCCACATTTCGCGCCCGCAGCGGGCGTACTGGTAGTCGGCTTCGGTGAGCTGGCGTCGGGTGCTGACCCAAAGGCACTGCGCGAGGAGCAAAAACAGCAGGCCGGCCGCGATTTTTTGCGGCATTTCGAATCGGAATTTGCGCAGGCGATGAGTGGATCGAGCCGTGGACATTGCAACCTTGCTCAGTGTACCGGAGGCCATGAGCGGCTCGCGGGCGCGAGAGGAATCCGCAGCAGAGGCTTGTTTTCCACGACCGGTTCTCTGACGTCGCGCAAGGCGCGTGCCGATAAAGGAGATGGCGGCTCGTCGAACCCTGCGGATTGGCAGGGCCGGGAACGGCGCACGCCCCGCTGAGGAGATCCTATGACCGCGCTGGTGCATGAGCATGCTGTCCTGGACCAGGACAACGCAACGGTTCCGCTTGCCCTGCCATCGCGCTACCTCGGTCGGCAGCCGATTGTCGACGAGAAGAGCCGGCTGTGCGGGTACGAACTGCTCTTCCGGGAGGGTGAGCGCAACGAGTTCTCAGGAGAGGCAGAGCAGGCCACCCGCCAGGTGGTCGATACGTGGATGCTGCTGATGCCGGAGCCCGATGCGACGCTGGCCTTTGTGAACTGCACGCGCGCGGCGCTGGTGGAGGGTGTGGTGACGATGCTGCCGCCGCACTCGACGGTGCTGGAGATTCTGGAAAACGTTGCGCCGGACCCGGCGCTCCTGAGAGCCTGCAGCGCGCTGCGCAAGCAGGGCTACCGCATTGCGCTCGACGATTTCTCGCCGGTTCGATCGCGGGCGCCGTTTCTGGAACTGGCCGACTACGTCAAGATCGACTATCGCGCCTCTGACGGGCGCGCGCGGCGCGAGATCGAAGCGATGATGGCGGGGAGCTGGGCGCTGCGCATCGCGGAGAAGATCGAGACAGAAGAGGAGATGCGCCGGGCGCACGGCGAAGGCTGCATGCTCTTCCAGGGCTACTTTTTCGCGCGGCCTGTGCTGTTGTCGTCGCCCAGGCTTCCGCAGAACCGGCTGGTTTATCTGCGGCTGCTGGCGGCGCTGCAGCAAGTGCCATCGGATCTGGGCGAGGTGGGTTCGCTGGTGTCGTCGGATGCGACACTCTGCTATCGCGTTCTGCGTCTGGCCAATTCGGCGATGCAGGGCCGCACCGGGATCGTTTCGACGGTGCGCGATGCTTTGCTGGTGGTGGGAGACGACGCGGTGCGCCGCATGGTAACGGTGGCGCTGGCCGGCGTCCTGAGCGGGCATCGGCCGCCGGCCCTGGTCTCGATGGCTCTGGCTCGCGCTCGCTTTTGCGAGCTGCTGGCCCCGGCGTTGTCGCAGGAGCCGCAGCAGCTTTATCTGCTGGGGATGGTGTCGCTGCTCGACGCCCTCCTCGAAACGCCGATGGAGCGCATCCTGAAGACACTGCCCCTGCCGTGCGCGATGAAGGGGGCGCTGATCGGTGAAGCCGGCGCGCTCAAGTCGGCTCTGGATCTGGTGCGTTCGCTGGAGGTCTGCGACTGGAGCCGGTGCGAAGCACTGCGCGCGAACCTCGGCCTTGCCGAAAGCGACGTGGCCGCAAAGTACGTGGAGTCGCTGGGCTGGGCGGCGAAGGCCCTGCAGGCTTAGGTCCCCAGGGGCAACGCTTCTCTATAATCGGTACGCATGACCACCCTGCGCGCCGCCAAGCGATTTGTGTTCCCGCTGATCGGTCTGTGGGTCCTGCTGTATGCTTCGTTTTCGATGGTCCGGCCGCCGCTGCTCGACGGCGATGACGCCCTGAGCGCGGAGATCGGCCGCGAGATGGTCACGGCCAATCGCTGGATTACGCCTCTGGCCAACGGCATTCGCTACGCCCATCATCCGCCGCTCCTTTACTGGACGATCGCGGCGAGCTTCCGCGTCTTTGGCGTGAGCGACTGGGCCGCGCGCCTGCCTGTCGCGCTGGCTACGCTGTGTCTGTTCATCGCGACATTCTCGCTGGGGCGCCGCCTGTTTTGTTCACCGGCGGCTGCCTTCTATGCGGCCCTCACGCTGATCACTTCGTACGGCGTCTTTCTGTTCGGCCACCTGCTGCTGCGCGACGTGTTTCTGTGCCTGTGGACTACGCTGGCGGTCAACTTCTTCTTTCGCTCGCTGCGACAGCAGAAGCACCGGCTCGGCACCGCTCTGGGATTCGGCGCCTGCTGCGCCCTTGGCGTGCTGACGCAGGGATTTGCCGGAGTGGTATTCCCGGTCGTGATCGCCCTTATTTATTTGCAGGCGACCCGCAACCTCGGTCATCTGGCGCGCTGGTATCCGATTCCAGCGATCCTGGTGTTTCTTGCGATCGTGCTGCCGTGGCATATCGCGTCAAAGATCGCTGCAGGCCAGACGCGCATCGAGAGCCTGATGCCAACCTTCACCGGCGGGCGGGTGCCGCTGGTGGTCTTCTGGCTGCTGCTGCTGCTGTGGATCTTTCCGTGGTGCGTGTTCTCGCTGCGCGCGCTGCGCATTGTCACGTCGCCCAATCCCGAGTGCCGCCGCGAGGCGCGCCTGCTGAGCCTGATCTGGATCGGCGTTGTGCTGGTGTGGTTTAGCTTCACGGCGCGGCTTGAATTCAACCTGCTGGCGGCGCTGCCGCCCATGGCGCTGCTGGCCGGAGGCTGGCTGGCGGAGGACGAGGGCCAGGCGCATCACCAGGGGCGCGGCGCGGCGTGGATCCTGTTCTGCCTGGGCATGGCGGCGGCGGCGCTGGTGGCGTGGTTCCTCTTGACTGCGCCGCAGCCCGCGCCGGGCGTGGATATTGCGACACTGCTGGCGCCAAACGCCGGCCATCACGCCATCTTCTTCGCCTATTTTCTGGATCTGACGCGGAACGCGATGGGACTCTTTAAGGGTCCGCTTTGGATCACGTTCTTCGCGCTGCTGGTGGGTGTTTCCGCGTGTCTCTGGTTCCGGCTGCGCGACAACGCACGGATGGCGAATTGCTTCCTGGCCGGCATGATCGTGGCGATCCTGATCGCCGCGCATCTGGCTCTCAACATCTTTTCGCCGGTCCTTTCGTCGCAGATTCTGGCGGAGGCGATCAAGCCTGAAGTGCAGGCCGACGATGTGATCGTGGTGAACGGGTCGTTCGAGAGCGCGTCGTCGTTTGTGTTTTACCTCGAGCGCCAGGTGCTCATCCTGCATGGCAATGCCGGGCATGACACGCCGGCGCCAGCGGATTCCGCGAATCCATCTCTCTTTGTGGATGCCGCGCAGGTGGCTACAGCGTGGAGCGGCGACCGTCGCGTGTGGCTCTGGAGCGACGCCGACCATGTGCCCACACTGCCTGGGCAGGTGTATCTGATCGGGCGCAGCGGCGGCAAAGTGATCGTGAGCAATCAGCCTAACCAGGGCGGCGCGACGTTCTGAACGCGACGGCGATGATGCGCGTTGTCAGCGCTCGAACTTCGGCGAGAGATCTATCGGCTGGGCGCTGATGATGCCCTTGCCTTCTTCCACCGTGATGAACTGATCGGCGGCTACGCGGGCAAGCGATTCTGTGCGCCCGCTGGGCCACGCGATTTCGACGCTGACCGTTTTGGCGGGCTCGGGCTTGCCGAGGCCGAAGGTGAGCGGGAACTCGCTCTGCGAGAGATAGCTCGATCCGGTCTTCACCATCTGCATCTGCTTTGAGCCGCTCGCTGCGATCACGGTTACGCGGGCTCCGATGGCGTCGCGGTTTGACTTCGTGCCGACGAGCTTCATCCGCAGCATGCTATTGCGATTGCCGTTGTCGTTGCGCAGCAGGCGGGCCGGGCCGTTGTTCACGTTGATGGCGATGTCGAGATCGCCGTCGCTGTCGTAGTCGAGGTAAGCGGCGCCGCGGGCGACCATCGCGGTCCGCATCGCCGCGCCCACTTTACCGGAGACGTCTTCGAATTTGCCAGAGCCGCGGTTACGAAACAGCAGTGGCGGCTCGGCGTAGTGAAGCGAGGGCTGCAGCACGCTCACGTCGTCGGCCACATGGCCGTTGGCCGCAAACAGATCGGGCAGGCCGTCGAGATCGTAATCGAAGAAGAAGAGGCCGAAGGTCAGCACGCGCTCGGACGGCTCCGTGAGCCCGGCAGCGACACCCTGATCGGTGAAGAGATCGCCGCCCTGGTTCTGGTAGAGGGCCAGTCCTTCATTGGTGAAGTTGCCGATGGCGATGCTCTGGCGGCCCGATCCGTCGTAGTCCCCGGCATCGGTTCCCATGCCGGCGCGGGCTTTGCCCGCATCGTTGTAGGCGACGCCGGCGGCGAAGCCCTCATCGGTGAAGGTTCCGTTGCGATTGTTCTTCCAGAGCTTGTTGGCCTGGGTGTCGTTGCTGACAAAGAGGCTGAGCCAACCGTCGTTATCGAGATCGACCAGCGCGATGCCGAGGGATTTGCTCGAAGGATCGTAGAGACCGGCCTTCTTCGTCACATCTTCGAAGCGGCCGTTGCCGAGGTTGCGATAAAGGCGCGCGCTCTCGCCTTTGTAACGCTCGGGCGTGCAGTAGGACTTGTGTGTGCCGTCGAGCGCGCAGAACTGATCGCCGCTCTCGGACCATTCGACGTAGTGGGCGACGAAGAGATCGAGCCGGCCGTCGTGGTCGTAGTCGAACCACACGGCGCTGGCGGGAAAGCCGGAATCCGCCACGCCTGCCCTGGCCGTCACATCAGAGAAGCGTCCGTTGCCGAGATTGCGGAAGAGGTGGCTGCCTCCAAGCGCCGTGATGTAGATATCGTCGTTGCCGTCGTTGTCGTAGTCGCCGACGGCGCAGCCCATGCCGTACATCTCGACATCGAGGCCAGCCTGCTTCGTCACGTCGGTAAAGGTGCCGTCGTGGTTGTTGTGGTAGAGGGCGGGCGTGGTGCGCTTCGTATGGTGATCGGGCCAGTCGGCAGAGTTGACGAAGAGCAGATCGGGCCAGCCGTCGTTGTCATAGTCGATGACGCAGACGCCGGAGCCCATCGTTTCCGGCAACAGCTTTTTTCCGAAGGCACCGTTGTTGTGGCGGAAGTGAATGCCGGCCTGCGCGGTGACGTCGGTGAAGGTGATGGGGCCGGAGGGGCGGGGCGGCGCGGACGGCACAGGGGAAGCGGTTTCCGCACTCGCTGGAGCCCGAGAAGGGGCAGCCGTTTGCGCGGGCTGACTCGCGGGAGACTCGCGGTGCGGCGGCGCGGGCTGCGCATGGCAGCCGGCGAGCGCGAGGGCGCACAGCAGCGCCGCAGGGATTGCAACTTTGTGCATGCATGTTGGCAGCATTATGAGTGCGGATGCTCGCATCGCTATTGCGCCAGCTCCGGACGCAGCGTGGGGAGCGGGGACGCTTTCCGCCTGCGGCGGCCATCGAAGAACATTTCGAGCAGCAGAGCCGGCGGCCCCACGAGGAAGAGCGCGTACAGCGGCGCGTAGATGCTTTGGTCGAGGCGCAGCAGCATTTCGACGACAGCGACGGCGATGGCGACGGCGACCTGGCCCTTCCAGGAGCGGAGCGTCGTTTTGGGGTCGGTGATCATGAAGAACATGAAAAGCTGATATTCCGGGCCGGTGATCGGCGAGACTTCCGACAGCCACGGATCGCCGGTGATGTGCGCGCGCAGAAGCGCGAGCAGGAAGAACGAAATCACGTAAGTCGCCGTCGTGAGGAAGCGTTTTGCGCGCCAGAGGATGGTCGCGCCCAGAACCCAGATAACGATGAGCGAGACCATGTTGTTGCCCCACTGGATGCTGAGACCTGCCACCGACTCGGACGCGAGGAAGAGCAGCGCACAGATGCCAAAATTCGATGGATTGCAGATGTGGCGGCCCTTCACCCGCAGCGCGTATTTCGAGGTGATCGACAGCGCAGCGCACAAAGCGTAGGGCCAGTAGGCCGGCGAGCGGAGCAGGATGCCCACGCTGATGCCCGTGATGTAGGCGCTGGCGGGATGCGGCCATTTGCCGAGGAAGATCCGCCCCAGCGCCATTTCTGTAACCATGGCGGCGACAATTGCGAGAAGCGTTTTTTGATAGCTCTCGAGGATGCCAAAGGAGAGATTGCCGATGAGCAGGATGAGCGTGATAAAGAACGGAGGCGTGAAGCGGCTGTCGAGCAGGCGCTTCCACAGCGCCGGACGCGGCGGCGCGGCCGAATTTGCAACGGAGGCGGCTGGCTGCGTCATTGTGGCTCCTTCACGGTTACGAACCGATCCGGTGTGAGGTTCTCGAGCGTTTGCACAGCCCCCGACGGCCAGCGGATCACGGCTTTCTCGATTTTAGGATTCTTCCCCAGCCCGAAATGGAGGCGCCGATCGTTTTCCGACGCGAATCCGCTGCCGCCCATCACCGACTGCACTTGCTGCTGGCCGTTCCAGTACAGCGTAACCTGTGCCCCGATGGCGCTGCGATTGCTCTTCGTGCCTTCGAGGGCGAACTCGATCCAGGCGTTTCCAGGGGCTACGGTGTTTTTGTAGATCAGGAGCGGACCGCGCTGGTTGGCCACGACGGCGTCGAGGGCGCCGGTGTTCCACAGATCCGCGAGAGCGACCGAGCGGCCGTCATAGCGGTCAGTCACGCCCACCGCCTGCGCCACATCGTTGAACTTGCCGGCGCCGTCGTTGATCCAGACTTTCTTCTCCTGGTATCCGGAGAGGCTGCGGCCGTCGAAGGCCGGCCAGTGCGCGGCATCGCTGATGATGGAACTGTTGCCGCCGGCTACTTTCGAAAAGTCATACCAGTAGCTCTGCGTCTTCGAGAGCGAGATGTAGCCGTTTTCAAGATAGAGATCGAGCGTGCCGTCGTTGTTGAGGTCGCCGAACTGCGCGCCGAAGCTCCAGCCGCCCAGTTCCACGCCAAGGTCGCGGGCGAGGTTCTCGTAGTGCAGGGTTTTGCCGTCCTGCGGCACCCACAGATTGTTGCCCTGGATGAGCACGCCCTCTTCGGAAATGTTGGAAACGTAAATGGCGTAGCGGCCCTGATTGAAGATGTCGCCGAAAGCCGCGTTCATGCCGCTCTTGGGGGCGAAGCCAACGCCTGTTTGCTCGCCTGCCTCGTGGAAGTGTCCATGATCGTTGATGTACAACTCGGAGACCCCGTAGTCGTTGGCGACGAAGAGATCCGGATAGCCGCTGCCTTCGAGGTCGGCGGCGGCGCAGGCCAGCGCCCAGCGGCGGCTCTTGATGCCGACCTTCGCACTGACTTCTTCAAAATGGCCGTTGCCCAGGTTGTGGAACAGATACTTGCGGCCGCCGTTGTTCGCATACTCGAAGCTGTTCGGCATCATGCGCGTATTTTGCAGGTGCCACAGGTCGACGTCTTCGGGGTAGTAGCCGCCGACGAAGAGGTCGAGCTTTCCGTCGCCGTCGTAGTCGAGCCAGGTTGCAGTGTTGGCATTGATCCACTGCGGGAGGCCGGCATCGGTCACGCGCGTGAAGCCGCGGCCCTGATCGTTGTGGAAGAGCTCCGGCCGTCCCCACTTGATGAGGAAGAGATCTTCGTAGCCGTCGTTGTCGTAATCACCCCAAACGGCGCCCATGGAGACACCGGTGCCTGGCTGGTTGACATCGGCCACGCCCATCTGTTCGGCAACATCGGTGAATGTGCCATCGTGATTGTTCCGATACAGGTGGTTTTTGCTGCCCGTGGCGCTGTTGGTGACATAAATGTCGGGCCAGCCGTCGCGATCGAAGTCGACGATCGAGACGGACGCGCCCATCGACGCCACTTCAGGCATGATGTTCGCGAGCTTCGCATCGAGCACAGGAGCCTGATGCACGAAGTGAATGCCGGCCTGCTGCGAGACCTCGGTGAAGCAGAAACCGTAGCGCGCCAGCGCCGACTGGCAACTGCCCCCCCTGGCCTCAGCCGCCGCGGCCTTCGCGGCTCTGCGGCGCATCACCGCGGGCGTCGCGAGCATTGCCAGAAAAATAATCCAAAGAATGACCCGTCCCAACCAGCCGTGCCTCATCTCTGCGCCGTAACCTCTCTCGTCTGGCCGGTGACGGCGTTGAGCGCGTCACGAAATGGCTCCGGCGTCACATAGCGCGTTTGCCAGGTGAGCCAGTCCTGCGGATGGTGCTGATACACCCATTCGTCTTCAAGCGCGCCCGCCGGCGCGTCGTAGAGCGTCTTCGCGTGATACGGCAGCGGCTGCACCGTGGCCGAGTCGGTCGAGTTATAGTCGCCGTCCTTGATCCATCCATCGCCGGCAAGAACGTAATCGCGCA
>DATJTG010000026.1:0-28908 GCA_035503555.1 Acidobacteriaceae bacterium
CTGCTCGATGCGCCCGTCCAGATGCTCCACCCGCGCGCGCAGCCGCTTCATCTCTTCGCCGAGAGCGATGATCACGTGCGACAGCGGGTCCTTCACCTGCTTGGGATCGGTGATGAGCACGCGCTCGCCGTTCTGGTAGACGATGTGCGCCGGCACGCCGACGACGGTCGAGTTCGGCGGGACGTCCTGCAGGACGACGCTGCCCGCGCCGACGCGCGAATTTTCGCCGATGCAGATGTTGCCGAGAATCTGCGCGCTCGATCCAACGAAGACCCCGTCGCGCAGCGTGGGATGCCGCTTGCCCCGCTCGTGTCCGGTGCCGCCCAGGGTCACTCCCTGGTAGAGCGTGACGTCGTTGCCGACGATGGCCGTCTCGCCCACCACCACGCCCGCGCCGTGATCGATAAAGACGCGGCGCCCCAGCTCCGCGCCGGGGTGAATCTCGATTCCTGTGCAGAAGCGCCCGATCTGCGAGAGCAGACGCGCCAGCAGCTTCCACTTCGCCCGCCAGAGCCGACCGGTGACACGGTGCGTCCACACCGCGTGCAGCCCCGGATAGCACAGCACCACCATCAGCCGCGAGCTGGCCGCCGGATCGCGTTCCATCACCGCGTCGATGTCTTCCCGGATTTGGGCGAAAAAGCTCATAAAGGCAGCGCGTGGCGTTTAGCGTTTGGCGTCCAGCGTGTGGAGGCTGCGAGCCGAAGGTCGACCCAATCACACACTACAGCGTCGCCGTCTTCAAATTCTGCGCCTCATTCCGCAGCCGCTCGAAGAGCACCGACGTCAGATACCGCTCGCCGAAATCCGGCACCACGACCACAATCAGCTTGCCCGCGTTCTCCGGCCGCTGCGCCACTTTGACGGCGGCGTGCACGGCCGCGCCGGACGAGATGCCCACCAGCAGGCCCTCTTCGAGCGGCAGCCGGTTGGCCATGGCGATGGCCTCGTCGTTCGACACCTGGACGACCTCGTCGATCAGCTTCGTATCCAGCACCTGCGGCACAAAGCCCGCGCCGATGCCCTGAATCTTATGCGGCCCCGGCTTGCCTCCGCTCAGCACCGGGCTGTCAGTCGGCTCCACGGCAATGGCTTTGAACGACGCCTTCTTCGGCTTGATGTACTCCGAGACGCCGGTCAGCGTGCCGCCGGTGCCGATGCCCGACACCAGAATGTCCACCTGGCCGTCGGTGTCGTTCCAAATTTCCGGCCCGGTCGTGTCGTAGTGGATCTTCGGGTTTGCCGGGTTCTCGAACTGCTGCAGCATGTATCCGTTCGGCGTCTCGGCCAGAATCTGCTTCGCCTTGGCGATCGCGCCGTTCATGCCGTTGGGCCCGGGCGTGAGGACGATGTCCGCGCCAAAGGCCAGCAGCACCACGCGCCGCTCCAGGCTCATGGTCTCCGGCATGGTGAGGATCAGCTTGTAGCCTTTCACTGCCGCCGCGAACGCGAGGCCGATCCCCGTGTTGCCGCTGGTTGGCTCGACGAGCACGGTCTGGCCGGGCTTGATTTTCCCGTCTTTTTCGGCCGCCTCAATCATCGCCAGCCCGATGCGGTCTTTCACGCTGTTGGCCGGGTTCGCGCTCTCGAGCTTCGCCACCACACGCGCGTGTGCGCCGGCGGTCACGCGGTTCAGCTGCACCAGGGGTGTCTTCCCGATCAGTTCGGTTACGCTTGCTGCAATCTTCATACGTTCCTTTCCGGATGTTGTTCGAAGGCGTCGGGCCGCGGCCGAGTGCTGCCATTAAAATGCACGGCTGCCCCAAAGGCTGGACCACAATTTTCAACAGGAAACGGGCTTCAGCCCTGGACGGAGTGGTGCGCGCGACATCGACAGGCTTCCCGCTGGCGCAGGGGGCTCGAAATGGCAGACGTAAGTCTCACGCTCTCTCTATTAAAGCGCACCCCGGCCGCGCGCGCTGGATTTTCTCGCTTACCCACCCAGTTTCACCAGCGCCGCCGCGGCCCGCAGCTTCCGTTCCAGATGCCGTTCCAGTGCCTGGGTCGCAAAACGCCGCAGGTCGGCGGCTCGGCCGGCCGGCCAGTCCTCGGCGGCCAGCGCGGCGATGGGCGACTCGAAGATGCGCCGCGCCAGCGCCAGCGACTCCGGGGTGAGCATGCGGCTCGACGCACGCTTGTGATGCACGCACACCAGGCCATCGCTCTGCGCCTGGTACCAGGCCGGCTGCCCCGCGAACGCCTCGCCGCACACGGTGCAGTGCGTCACCGAGGGCATCCACCCCAGCAGCCTCGTCATCCACAGCGAGAAATAGGTCACCGGCATCCAGATGCGGCTCGTCCTCGAGTGCGCCAGCACCGCCAGCAGGAGCCGAAACACGGCGTCGTGCGGATCGCGATCCGGCAGCGTCTCTTCCAGCACCTCGGCATAGAAGGCCAGCGCCGAGGCTCGCGGATAATCCACCGGATCGGACAGCGGCGACTCGATCACCTCGCAGGCATCCAGCCGGACCAGATCCTGCTTCGGCTTCTCGACGTAGCTGGCGGTCACCCAGGTCATGGGCTCGAGCGCTCCACCAAAGCGCCGCCGCGATTTCGCCGCCGCCCTGGCCACGCCCTTGATCCGTCCCTGCGCCCGCGTGAACAGCGACACGATCTGATCCGCCTCGTGGATGGGCCACGTTCGCAGCACGATCGCCTCTGCCTGGTGCGCGCTCACAGCACAAGACTAGCCTGGCGGAGAAACCGCGCCTCAACCGCCCTTCACCGAGTTGTCAGAGAGCCGGCTCCCCTGGATCCGCGCGCGAAGGCAACCTTTCCGGGGTCCGCAAACCTGCATCTCATTGGTGTAATTCGATTTCTTTCGAGGAGACAAACATGAGCGATCAGAAAAAATGCGAAAATCCCGCTTGCAGCTGCGTGCCATCCCAGGGCGAAAAATTCTGCAGCATTCATTGCGAATCAGCGAAAGGAACGACGGAGATCGCCTGCCAGTGCGGGCATCCAGGTTGCAAGGGCGATACGGTGCGCAGCCAGGGAAACCATGGGCCGGAAGGGACGCACGCCCTTCCGGCTTCCGGCAGAAGGTCAACGATCCGGAACGTTCGTGCGTCGAGGGGCCCCCGTCATGTCCTGTGCGGAAGGAAACAGATTATCCAGTCTTTTTCTGCAGGCAGCGCTCGCCAAGCGGGATCTCAAATCCGGCAATGCCCGCGAGCTGGAGATCGAGAGCGCTCATCAATATGAGGAAGAATGCAAGCGACAGGTGACGGAGCACGCTCAGACCTGTTCGGAGTGCGGGCCAGGAAGCTAAGGCAGTCGACGAATCTTCGGCATTCATCCTCCGTTCACACAGCCCATAAAACTGTCCAATTTTCCGCATCACGAATATTTATAGGCATACGCTCCCCCTCCGTGCGCGTTACCCTGAAGAGGAACCGCCGAACTTCCTCCCATCTGCTCGTCGCTGCGCGGAGTCTTTCCGTGGCGCGGGCTGCTCCGGTCGCGCCCTCGTCCGCCGCCTCCGGCGAGAGGGGTTGCGGCAGCGGGGATCCCAAAACTTATCGCCACAGAGGAGAGGCATGTCGACTGAACTTCGCAACTTTCTGGCGCTCTCGTACGAAGAGCTGGAAGAACTCAATCTCAAAGCCAAAGACCAGCGCCGGAAGCGCGTTGCAGCGGACAAGATTCAGGAAGAGCGGCTGAAGTATCTCACCGATCAAAAGGGCATCAAGGCGGTCACGGTTCTGTTCAGCGACCTCGAAGGCCGCCTGCACATGCTCGACTACGACAAGAAGTTCCTGATCAAGAGCTACGAAAACCTCACCTTCGACGGCTCGTCCATTCGCGGCTTTACCGCCCAGAAAGAGAGCGATCTCCGCCTCGGCATCGACTGGAACGCCTTCTACTTCGCGCCCGCCGATGTCTTCGGCGCCGGCAAGGTCCTCGTCTTCGGCGATGTGATCGATAAGGACGGCTCGCCCTACGGCGGCGACACCCGCGGCCAGCTTAAGACCTTCGCGAAGCAGGTCTTCGACAAACAGGGCTACACGCTGAACGCCGCGAACGAGATCGAAGGATTTCTCTTTGCCGGCATCGACGCCGAGCGTAACTTCCCCACCACCGGCAAGTTCGATTACGTGAACACCGGCGGCTACTACCACTCGCTGCCCGGCGATCCGCTGCGCACCTTCATCGACACCACGGCCGAGATCCAGCGCGCGATGGGCTTCGAGAACGAGAAGGACCACCCCGAAGTCGCGCCCTCTCAGTTCGAAATCAACTACAACTATGGCGAGGTCGTCGCCGCCGCCGATCAGATCCAGCTCTACAAGCTCATCTGCCGGCAGACCGCTACGCGCCTCGGCATGACCGCCTCGTTCCTGCCCAAGCCGGTGGTCGGCGTGAACGGCAGCGGCATGCACACCAACGTGTCGATCAGCAAAGCCGGCAAGAATCTCTTCTGGGATCCGAAGGGCCAGGAGAAGCTCTCCGCTCTCGGCTACGAGTTCCTCGACCGCATTCTGACCCACGGCAACGACATCTGTCTGCTGCTTAACTCCAGCGTGAACGCGTATCGCCGCCTCGATCCGCACTTCGAAGCGCCGAATCAGATCAAGGCCTCGGCGGTCGATCGCGGCTCGATGATCCGGATCCCCATCGGCAACGAGCGCTCCATGCGCGTCGAAGTCCGCTCGGTCGCGCCGGATTCGAATCCGTATCTGGTGATGCTCTCGGTCTTCAAGACCGGCCTCGAAGGCACCACGTCGAAGGCCGCCAACCTGCGCCAGGCAGAGCGCTATCTTCCTGACAACATCTACACGGCGATTGAGAATTTCCGCAACGCCACGTGGGCCACGAAGCTGCTGGGCGAGGACGTGAAGGGCCGCTACGCCGACCTGAAGCAGGCCTCGGCCGACCGCTGCCCCCGCCTGCTCGGCACCTTCGTCAAGCCGTCGGAAGTGCAGTTCCACCACGAGGTCTACAACCAGTTCCTCTGGAACCAGTTCTAGGACTGGCCGTCCAGGCACACGCGGCTTCGCCCCAAGAACCAAAAACCATGCCCCGGCAAAAAGCCGGGGCATTTTGTTCAGGAGCGCCTCCTGGTCCGTTCATTTTTCTCTCATTTTGCCGACAGGCTGAAAGGCACGGTCAACGGCGAAAGCATAGCCTGAGCGAAACAGTGCGGAGCTTCCCAGTGACTGCCGAGTTACGGGACGATTGGGACGAACCCCGCCTAAGCCGGACCTGCCGCGACCCTCGCGCCAACCGGCTGATGGTAAGGTGTACCGTGCCGGGGAGGCAGAACCATGACATTCCCCCGAATCAGGCCGATCCTGCTGTTTCTCGCAGCTCTGTGCCTGCCGACCTCACTCGTGTCCGTGTGCGCGGAAACGATCGCGGGACTGGGCACGGCCACCTTTCCCACTTCGACGCACTCGGCGGCCGCACAGACCGACTTCATGCGCGGTCTGCTTCTGCTTCACCTCTTCGAATACGACGATGCCGCCAACTCGTTTATCGCCGCGGAAAAAGCTGACCCCGGTTTTGCCATGGCGTACTGGGGCGAGGCGATGACCTTCAATCATCCGGTCTGGAATCAGGTGGACGTCGAGGCGGGACAGGCAGCTCTGGCCAAATTTGCGCCCACTGCGAAGGCGCGTGGGGGGAGAATCGCCGATCCGCGCGAAAGAGCGTGGTTCGGCGCAGTTGAGATTCTCTACAGCGGCAACGGCGACAAGCCCGAGCGCGACGCCCGTTACGCCGACACGATGCGGAAGCTGGCGCTCGCGTATCCGAAAGACGATGAAGCCCAGCTTTTCTACGCTCTGGCTCTGCTGGGTAAGAGTGAGGGAGTACGCGACGTTCCGACGTATCTGGAGGCGGCAGCCATTGCGAAAGCAGTGTTCGCGCGGAACCCGGATCATCCGGGCGCGGCGCACTACTGGATTCATGCGATGGACGACCCGCGGCACGCGGCCGGGGCGCTGACGCCTGCGCGGGCCTTGTCGAAGATCGCGCCCAGCGCGGCGCACGCTCAGCATATGTGCTCGCATATTTTTCTGGCGCTGGGGATGTGGGAAGACGTAATCGAGGCGAACCTGGCAGCGACAGCAGTGACGGACCGGGCGGCCATGGCCGCCGGAAAGCCACCCAGACACTGCGGCCACTACAGTTACTGGCTGGAATACGGCTATCTGGAAGAGGGCCGGATCGGCGAGGCGAAGCAGGTGGTGGCCGCGTGTCGCGACGCAGCGATGCAACCCGGAATGGCGGCCAGGGCGCGGGACGTCGTGGATCCAGATGACGCGGTGGTTTCGTCGTACGTCGAGATGCGTGCGCGCTATCTGGTGGATACCGGGCGCTGGCAGGACCCGGTAATCGGATGGCAAGTCGACATGGGCGACGCGCTCGTATCGGAGATCAACGACGCGTTCGCGACCGGCTTTGCCGCCGCCGAGCGCGGCGATTTGCCGGCTGCGCGGACGGCGCTTGCCACGCTGCTCGAGCTGGTTCCAAAATCTCCGGGGGCCTTCGATCGAGCCGGAACACCACCCACCGATCCCGCGCGGAGGGTTCCACAGATTCAGGAGCTGCAGCTTCAGGCGGCCCTTCAATCGGCTGAAGGCCATGCGGATCAGGCGCTGGTGACGGCACAGCGGGCAGTGGACGCCGGGCAGGAATTGCCGTACGCCTTCGGACCTCCAACGCCGGAGAAGCCCTCGTACGAACTTCTTGGCGAGCTTCTGCTCAGACAGAAGCAATACGTCGCCGCGCGCGCGGCGTTTCAGTCCTCACTCGAACGCGCTCCGCAAAGAACTGAGTCCCTGCTGGGTCTGGAGCGCGCAGAGACCGCCGCAGGAGACAAGGCCTCTGCCGAGCAGATCGATCGTCGCCTTCTCGCAATCTGGAAGAGTGCCGATCCCGACTTTGCGCCGCGCGAGGAAGTGCAGCGCAACCTCTCCGCTCCGCCGCAGGCCTCGAAATAAGACCTCTGCCTCGGGATGAGTTCGCCGTTCCGGCGCGGCCGATCGCCTGGACTACCAGTCCCTACGACCCCACAAACCGCGCATAGAACGTCCGCGCCACGGTCATGTCGCTGGTTCCCTGCACAATCGCTCGCCCATCGGGGAAGAGGGACATCGTCATCCCGCCGCGCTCGAACCGCAGCAGCAACTCATTCCGCTTCACCGTCCCGTGCGGACGCAGCCGCGCTTCCATCTCCGCCAGGTCCACCGGCCGCGCCCGCTCGTGAATCTGCACCGCGTTCCGCCCGCACAGCGTAATGTGCGGACGCCCCTCGCCCCGCAGATGCGCGAAATCCCGCGCCCCGCACACGGCGCAATCGGCCCGCGGCTTCCCGGCGGCAACCTCGCTCCACTCGCTCGACCACACATCGCAGCTCAGCAGCGTCCGCCGCATCGCCGCGCGCGCGCCAGCCAGCCACTTCAGCGCCTCCGTCGTTTCGATCGACGCCGCCAGATTCACGGCGGTGTTCAGAATCCCCGCTGTGTCGCACGTCTCCACCACACCGCCTGGCGGCTCCGGGAAAATGCACGCCAGGCACGCTGTCTCGCCCGGAATAATGTTCATCGTCACCGCGTACCCGCCCACGGCCGCCGCGTAGATCCACGGCTTGCCCTGCTCCACCGCGTAGTCGTTGATCAGATAGCGGGTTTCAAAGTTGTCCGTCGCGTCCAGCAGGATATCGGCTTCGCCGAGCAGCTCATGGATGTTGTCCGGAACCAAATCGGCCACGTGCGCCCGCACCGCAACTTCGCTGTTGAACGCCGCAATCCTGCGCCGAGCCGCTTCGGCTTTGGGCAGCGCCTGGCGCGCGTCCTGCTCGTCGAAGAGCACCTGGCGCTGCAGATTGCTCTCTTCCACAAAGTCCCGGTCGATGAGCGTCAGGGTTCCCACCCCAGCCCGCGCCAGCAGGCTCGCCGCCGCTGCTCCGGTCGCGCCCACGCCCACCACGGCCGCATGCGCGCGCAGCAACTTTTGCTGCCCCTCGGGTCCAATCCCGGCAAAGAGTGCCTGACGCGAGTACCGTTCCGCAACAACGTGAGACGATGCCGTCATCTCTCAGTAGTATAGAAACTTGCCGTGAGGCGCTGCCTTTGCCATTGGGGCCGTTGCTGCGCCCGCGACGCGCATCACAAGAAGCGAAGAGAGATTTTCCGGGAATTTTCGCGCAAGCTTCGTCCAACCGTTGAGCACAGCCGGTCGCTCACCGGTCTGTCTGGTCTTTATCCTGTGTTGTCCCTGAGGCGCGGTTTTTCCCGATCGGCACGAGGGCAGTTTGGGTTCGAAACCATTTTTTGCATGGCGCGAAGAGGCAGCTCGCCTGAGCGCACGGAGGCTTGTGCTTGCCTGCGCTCCCGCGATTCTTTGCGCTCCGGGGCTCATCGCCTCGCGTCCGCTGCGCGCGCAGGAGCCCATGAATCCCGCGCCACAGTCGACGACTGCGCCCCAATCGACCACGCCATCGCAGACACAGTCCCCTCCCGGCGCTTCCACGCCCGGCAGCAACCCGAAACAGACGCAGCAGGTTCCGTCCGGGTCCGTGCTGCCCGGTTACGAAGAGGTGCAGCGGCAGTCGGCGACGACGCCCGAGCAGGCCGTGCCCACGTCGCAGACCCTGCGCGGCTGGGCCGGCTTCAATGTCGTCGAGATTCGTTTCGCCGGCGTCGCCCGCGCCGACCTCGAGCCGCTTCCCGAAAGGCTCGAGCAGCAGCCCGGCACCCCGCTCGATCCCGTTCAGGTGCGCGACAGCCTGCGCCGCCTGTTCGCCACCGGGCTGTATCAGACGATTGCCGTGGACGGCGAGAAGCAGGGCGCAAACGACGTCATCCTCACGTACACCGGCACGCCCGCGCTGTTCATCGGCCGTGTGCTGGTGCGCGGCGTTTCCAACCAGCAGCTCAGCACGCAGCTCAACTACTCCACGCGCCTCACGCCCGGCACTCCTTTTACGCAGCAGAAGGTCGAGCGCGCCGAGCAGCTTCTGTTGCAGACCCTCCAGGAAAACGGCTACTACAAGGGCACCATCGTCCGTCACACCCTGGTCGACAAGGCGCACTCTTCAGAGGATATTCAGTTCAACGTGACGCCCGGCAAGGCAGCGCGCGTGGGCGCCGTTGCGGTACGGGGCGACAGCGGCATGGAGCTGCCGGCCTTTCGCAAAAAAGCTAAGCTGCGGGAAGGCTCCCGGGTCTCTCGCGACACTGTCAGCCGCGCTCTTGCCAATCTGCGCCGCGCCTACCAGCACGAGCAGCGGCTGGAGCCTAACGTCAGCCTCACCTCGCGCCAGTTCGATCCCGCCACGAACCACCTCAATCTCAGCTTCCAGGCCGACCGCGGGCCCGTGGTTCACGTCATCGTGGAAGGCGCCAGCCTCAGCAAAGGCAAGATCAAATCCCTCGTCCCCATCTACGCCGAAGGCACGCTGGACGAAGACCTGCTCAACGCCGGCAGCAAGCGCATTCGCGATTACCTGCAGCGCGCCGGATACTTCGACGCCAAAGTCAATTACCTCTCCAGCAAAACAAGCTCACTCACCCGCATTACCTACGACGTCACCCTCGGCCCGCGCGACCGCATCCGCAGCGTTGCCATCACCGGCAACAAATATTTTGGCAACTGGACCCTGGGGCAGCGCCTCAGCGTGCAGCCGGAGACGATGCTCATCCCGCATGGCATTTACAGCCTCGCGCTGCAGACCGCCGATGTGAACGCGATCTCTTCGCTCTATAAGAGCAACGGTTTTACCGACGTCAAAGTCACGCCGGAGCTCCGCGACCTGGGCACCGATTCGAAAACGCACGAGCGTACGCTCGCCGTCACCTACCACGTCGACGAAGGCGCGCAGCAGAAGGTTGGCGCCTATTCTGTAAATGGAGTCACGCCCGCGCAGATGGCGGAGCTGAAGCCTCTGCTGAGCCTGCAGCCGGGCGAGCCCTATTCGGGCAACAATCTCGCCTCTGATCGCGACGCCGTGCTCACCTACTTCCTCGACCACGGCTACGATCACGCCAAAGTCACGCTGCAGCAGAGCCCGTCTCCCTCCGATCCCAACCGCATCGACGTCTCCATGGCTGTCGTGCCCGGCGATCAGATCTTCATCCGCAACGTCATCGTCACCGGCCTGCACTATACGCACCCGAGCACGGTGAAGCGCCAGATCCTGGTCAGGCGCGGACAGCCGCTCGATCAGTCGAAGATTCTCGATACCCAGCGCCAGCTCTACAACCTCACGCTCTTCAACGAGGTGAACACCGCGGTACAAAATCCCAGCGGCGACGAGCTGCGCAAGAACGTCCTTATCCAGTTCGACGAAGCTCGCCGCTGGGACATGACCTACGGTATCGGCCTGCAGGCCCAGACCGGCACGCCCGCCACCAACTGCCCTAATGCCGTCAGCCTCATTCAGCTCGGTATCAATCCGGCGACGTTTTCCTGCTCGCCCAACGGGCACACCGGCGCGAGCGCGCTGTTCGAGCTGGACATCTCGCGCATCAATCTCTTCGGCCGCAACCAGTCCATCACCTTCCGCTCTGAATACGGCACGCTCGAACAGCAGATCACCGCCACCTACTCCGCCCCCCATTTCTTCAATCACCCCAGCCTCGATTTCTCGGTCAGCGGCGGCTACATCAACGCGCAGAATGTTGTCACCTTCGCGTCCTCCACCTCCGAGGGCGACATCCGCATGACGCAGCATCCCGACCTCATCAACACGCTCATCTACCAGCTCTCGTACCGGCGCGTGAAGGTCGACCCCAACTCGATTCAGGTGGCCCCCAATCTGATACCCCTGCTCTCGGAACCGGTGCGGGTCGGCGGCCCGGAACTCACCTGGGTGCGTGATACGCGCCGTCCGGAGCCGCTCGACGCCCAGAGCGGCATGTACAACAGCATCCAGGAATTTGCCACCGACAACTCTTTCCTCGACTCTCAGGCCAACTTCAACCACTTCGACTGGACCAACTCCACTTACTACGCCATCGGCAAGCATCGGGATTACGTCCTCGCCCGTAATACGCGGTTCGGCATGGAGCGCGTTTTCGGCGAAGGCAAGTACGAGTCCATCCCGCTGCCGGAGCGCCTCTATGCCGGCGGCCCTGAATCGCTGCGAGGATTCGCCCTGAACTCGGCCGGGCCCCGCGACTCGCTAACCGGGTTCCCCATCGGCGGCGCGGGCGTCTTCGTCAATCAGGTGGAACTGCGCTTCCCCAACCCCGAGCTTCCCTGGTTTGGTAAGTCGCTCGGCTTCGTGCTCTTTGAAGACATGGGCAACGTCTTCAACAACTCGTCCGAAATCTGGACTTCCGCCCTGCGCATCAAGCAGCCTCACAGCTACACCTGCACCGCGCCGCAATACCTCACGGCAGACGCGCAACAGGCGGTCACGCGGTCTTCCAGCACCAATCCCAGCGGCACCTGCGACTTCAATGATTTCTCGCACAGCGTGGGCACCGGCGTGCGCTATCACACGCCCATCGGTCCTATCCGGTTCGACATCGGCTACAACCTCAATCCTCCGGTCTATCCCGTCATCGTCACCTACGGGAACCCGGGGCCCGGCACCTGCGTTCACGGCGACATCTCGCCGTGCTACGGTCAGGCCGGACACCTCAACTACTTCTTCAGCATCGGTCAATCGTTCTGATGAATCGCCGCGCGTACCTTTCGATCCTCTGCGTCGCCCTTGGGGCCGCGCCGCTGCTGGCGCAGACCCAGGGTCCCCCGGAGCCCGCGCCAGCCGCGCTGCCCGGTTCCGTCGAGCTTGACCACGTGGTCGCCATCGCCGGAGCGAGCGTCATCCTGCAGAGCGACGTCGTCCAGGAAATGCACTTCTCCGCCCTGGAGCCGCTGCAGATCCTCCCCGGCCAGAACACCACCGCGTCCGCGCTCCGCCGTCTGATTGACCGCACGCTGATCCTCGAGCAGATGCACGAGCAGCAACAGCCCATCGACACGCCGGCTCCCGAAGTGGAGAAAGCGGTCGCCGATCTGCGCAGAAGCATCCCCGCCTGTGAACAAAATCGGTGCGATACCCAGGAGAAATGGAACTATTTCCTCCGCAGCAACGATCTCAACCCCGAGCTGGTGGAACAACGCTGGAGCCAGCGCATGGCGATCCTGCATTTCATCGACATCCGCTTCCGCAGCGGAATCCGCATCGCGCCCGACCAGATCTCGGCGTATTACCAGAAAACCCTCGTGCCCGCGCTCGAGAAGAATCATGAGACCGCGCCGCCGCTCGCCGATGTCTCCACGCGCATCCAGGAAATTCTGCTCCAGCAGCAGGTTTCCGGCCTCTTTCAGGACTGGCTCGGCAGCCTGCGCGATCAGGGCAACGTCCGCATCGTCGACAAAGCGTACAGCGCCGATCTCGACACCGTCTCCCCCACACCCTCCGGAGATCGCACCCCATGAGCGCCGCGCCCACGCCCGAGACGAAGCCGCGCCGCCGCGTCGGCCATTTCCTGATCGTCGCAGGGCTCTGGGTAGCCGGCCTGCTCGCGATCGCCTTCGTCGCGCTGGCCGTTTTCGCGGACTCGCCCCTGTTCCAGAAGCGCATCCGCCATGCCATCGTTGCCGAACTGGAGAAATCCACCGGCGGCCGCGTGGAGCTCGGCCGCTTCGCGTGGCGCCTCTCGCATCTGGAATTCGAAGCCGACAACCTTACCATCCACGGCCTCGAAGCGCCCGGTCAGGTTCCCTATTTTCATGCGGATCGTCTCTATGCGCGCCTCCGCATCGTTTCGTTCTTCCGGCCGAAGATCGCGCTCAACTACCTTGAAGCCGACCATCCCGTCATCCACCTGATCGTCTACCCCGACGGGTCGACAAACCAGCCGCAGCCGCCGCACCCCAGTCCGCCGAGCGCGACGCGCAACGAAATCTTCGACCTCGCCATCGGCCGCACCGTGCTCAGCGACGGGCTCGCCATCGTGAACCAGAAGACCATCCCCTTCAGCCTCACCGCGAACGATCTCGCTGCGCAGGTCACCTACGACGCTTCGCGAGACCACTACCTCGGCAGCCTGCACGCGCAGGACATCGTGGCCCAGCGCGCGGTCGATACTCCGGTTCACTCCACGCTCGAGGCCACGCTCGACGCCAGCCGCAACGCCGTCAGCCTCACGTCGCTCAAACTGCTCAGTGGACTCGAAGGAGCGAAGCAGCAAAATGAGCTCCGCGCTACCGGCTCGCTCACCGACTTCAACCATCCGCGCTGGCAATTTACCGTGCAGGGAGCGGTCGATACGCTTACGCTCCGCGCGCTCAGCGGCATCCCCGGCCTCGCCGGAGGCACGGCTCAGCTCGAAGCCGCGGGCAGCGGATCCTCCGCGCAATTCTCGATCGACGGAAAGGCCGCCCTCACCGGCGGCGCCTACAAGATCGGCACCGTCGATATCACCGACGCGGAAGGCACGGCGGCGCTCCATATCAACCAGGATGTCGTCGCCGTCACCGATATCCACGCGCGCGCAGCCGGCGGCTCCGTGGACGGCGATCTGCGCATCCTCCACTGGCAGGCGCCGGCCCCGCCGCCCGGCCGCCGCATCAGGCCCGGGACACCGGTCACCGAGGGCACCCTGCGCACGCACATCGCCGGCTTTGCGCTCGATCGCATCCTCGACGTGGTTGCCCCGCCGCATTACCGCCGCTTCGGCTTCGACACCGTCGCCGCCGGCACTGCCAATCTCGACTGGACCGGCGACGCCACCACTTCACTGATCGGTTCAGCCGATGTAACCCTGGCTCCGCCGCAGACGCCCACGCCCGGCGAAGTTCCGGTCACCGGCAGCGTAAAGGCGCAGTACATCCATCACACCGGCTCAGTCGCCATCGGCAGCCTCGACGTCCACACGCCGGCCTCGGCGATTCAGATCTCCGGTGCGCTCGGCGTCTATCCCGACACACGCCCCACGCAGCTCACGGCCAGCCTCACCACCGGGAATCTGGCCGAATTCAATCCCGCGCTCGAGGCCTTCGGCATCTCCGCACCGGGCCAGCCTTCGCCGATTCCCGCGGCTCTCCACGGACAGGCGCAGTTCCACGGTGAAGTGACCGGGACACTGGAGTCGCCGGATTTCCACGGTCACGTGCAGGCCACGAATTTCGATATCACCCCGCGCGTGGCCGCGACGGCGGCGCCGGGATTGCAGGCCATTCATTTCGACTCGCTCACCGCCGACGCCGAATACTCCGCCGGCGCGCTCTCGATCGGCGCGGCGACCCTGCTCCAGGAGAAAACGACCATCCATCTCGACGGCCAGGTGCGCGGCGATCCCCGATCGCCCAGCGATCTCTTCGCGGATATTTCCGCCATTCGCGCGAAGATCGACGTGAAAAACGCCGATCTCGGTTCGTGGATCGCGCTGACCGGTCATGATTATCCCGTATCCGGAACGCTGAACCTGCACGCCCAGACCGGCGGCACCATCGGCGATCTCAGCGGCGACGGCGCGCTGAGCCTCACCAGCGGAGCGATCGAGGGCGAGAATTACCGTTCCCTCACCGCCGACGTCAGCTTTCACGGCAAAGAGATTTTCGCTTCGCATCTCGCCTTCGCCCTCGATGGCGGCCGCATCTCCGGCAGCGGCGGCTACGATTTCGGCGCGCGCACCGTGCAGTTCGATGTGCAGGGCGGCGGTTTCGAACTGGCCCACATCCGCCGCATCCAGAACGAACAATACCCGGTCGTCGGCGCCGTCGATTTCCAGGCGCGCGGCAGCGGTCCGGTGGACGCGCCGTCGCTGCAGGCCGCTCTGCACGTGCGCAACCTCTCGCTCGCCCGCGAGTCCAAAGGCGAAGTTGACGTTGAAGCCCACACCGTCGGCAAGGCGCTGGAGACTCATGTCGAGGCGCGCCTGAACACCGCAACCCTGGACATGAATGGAGAGACGCAGCTCTCCGGCGACTACCAGACGCGCGCCAGCCTCGACGTCTCGAAATTCGACATCGATCCCATCCTGCGCACCTTCTCCGTGAGCGGCGTTCGCGGCAGCTCTTCGATCGCCGCCGCCGTCACCGTCTCCGGCCCCCTGCGCTATCCGCGCCAGCTCAGCGGCGACGCGCGCGTCAGCGAGCTTTCGCTCACGCTTGAAGATGTGCCCATCCACAGCGACGGCACCCTGCACGCCTCGCTCGCCAACGGCACGCTCCGCGTCGATCCCATCCACATTCTCGGACCTGACACCGACGTGCACATGCAGGGCTCGCTGGGTGTCTTCACCACCGCCTCCGCCCCGCACACCGTCGAAGGCCACGCCAGCGGTTCCATCAACATTGCGCTGGCCCAGACGCTCGACACCGATATTCTCTCCTCCGGCCACGTCGACTTCACCGTAACCGCGCAGGGGACCACACAGAACCCCGACCTCGTCGGCAACGTCCGCTTCACCAACGTCAACGTCGCGCTCGAGGACTACATCAACGGCCTCAGCCGCATGAACGGCGAGCTGGTCTTCGATCAGGACCGCCTGGAATTCAAAAACGTCACTGCCTACTCCGGCGGCGGACTCATCAGGGTGGGCGGCTTCGTTACCTATCATCACGGTCTTTATGCCGATCTGACCGCAACGGCGCGCGGCGTGCGCATTCGCTATCCGCAGGGCGTGACCTCCACGGCCGATGCGAACCTGCGCTTCCAGGGCACCCAGGCCAGCATGCTGTTCAGCGGCGACGTCACGCTCACGGCCTTTGCCATCAGCCCCGACGTCGATTTCGCGTCCATCGCCAGTTCCAGCGACTCTGTCTCGGCGCCGCCCAATCCCGATGCTCCGTCGAACCGCGTGCGCCTCGACGTCCGGATCACATCGGCGCCCTCACTTGACTTCCAGAACTCGTTCGCGCGCCTCGCCGGCAACGTCGATCTCCTGGTCCGCAATACGCTCGCCCAGCCCACGGTGCTGGGACGCGTGACCATCACCGAGGGCAGCGCGACCTTTAACGGCGAAAAGTTCCAGCTTCAGCACGGCGAAATCTATTTCAGCAATCCCGTCCGCATCCAGCCCAACGTCGACATCACGGCCACCACCACGGTGGAAGACTACAACATCACCATCGGCCTCCAGGGCAACGTGTCGAAGGTCACGCCGACCTTCCGCTCCGATCCGCCCCTTTCGGAGCAGGACATCTTCTCCCTCCTCGCCATGGGCCGCACCCAGGAAGAGCAGCAGATCTATTCCACCGAGCAGCAGCAGGCCGGCGTCAACTCCACCGCCGACTCGCTGCTCGGCGGCGCGCTCAACGCCACCATCTCCAGCCGCATTCAAAAGCTCTTCGGAGGCGGCTCGGTGCGAATCGACCCCACCTTCGTTTCCGGCGTCGGCAACGCAACCGCGCGCATTACGGTAGAGGAGCCCATCTCGAAGCAGGCCACGCTCACCTACGCCACCAATGTCAACTCCACCGCCGAACAGCTGATCCAGGGAGAGTGGCGCCTGACACCCAATTTCTCCGTGCTTGCCGTGCGCGACGAATCCGGAGTCTTCTCGCTTGTCTTCCGGCTGCACCGCCGTTATCACTGACAACTATTTGCATCTTTTGGGCAGGAATTCTCGTCTAACGGCCGGGTTTGCCTGCCAACTTTTGTATCCGTTGCGCGCACAAAAAATCGTCTGCCCAAGCGCATCCAAACACCGTCCTTCCGTGTCTGAATAGGCAGAATGGCCCTCTCCGCTGGCAGGTCGCCTCAGCGGTCCAGCCGGGAAAACAAAACCCCAGGGAGCGGGCCGGGGAGCGTATCTCATGAAAGCATTTGCTTCACTTGTTGTAGCCGCGGTCCTGGCAGTTCCTGCGGCATTCGCTCAAACCAACGATGCCCAGTTACAGCAGTCCGTGCAGAAGGCTCTGCACGGGTCCCAGTTCAAAAACGTTCAGGTGACCGCGCAGAACGGAATCGTCGTTCTCAGCGGCAGCGTCGACGTCGTAGCCGCGAAACTCGCTGCCGATCAGAAGACGCACCATGTGAAGGGCATTCAGGCAGTCAACAACGAGATCCAGGTCAATACCGAACAGATCCCGGATGCACAGCTCCAGGCTAAGGTTTCGAAAGCCATCACCTATGACCTCTGGGGCCAGGTGCCCGTGCAATTCCAGGCGATCGGCGTAAGCGCGAGTAACGGCGTCGTCACCCTCAGCGGCCACGCGGCCGGGCCCGTCGCGGCTGCCGATGCTGTAGCCGTTGCCGCAAACACCAAAGGTGTGAAGGACCTGATCGACAACATCCAGATCGACCCGGTATCGGATTTCGACAACGAAATTCGCGTCCGCGAATTCCGCGCCATCTACGGCTATCCGCTGCTCAACCAGTACGTGATGGACCCGGAGAAGCCGATCCGCATTGAGGTGTCGAACGGCCACGTCGTCCTCTACGGAACCGTCGCCAACCAGGCGGAGAAGAATGCAGCCGGAATCCAGGCGAACACCGTGCCCGGCGTCTTCAGCGTCACGAACAACCTGCAGGTCTCAGGCTCGACGACCGAAAAGCCTTCGAAGTAAGCGAGTCTTTCCACTATCCGCCCCGTCCCGATCAGATCGGGATGGGGCCTCTTCTTTTGGCGTGGCGTCTATCTTTCCGAACTGTCGCCGCCCAATTGCAGCCGCCGCTCCGTTAGATAGGCCCGCCAGCTCGCCTCGGCAATCTGCGGCCAACGCAATCGCGCGTAGGCGACCCATGCGTCCCGGTAGCACATCCACGCGCGCTCCATGTTCCGCGTCAGTTCTGGCGGGATGCAGGTCTCGTCGTCATTGCGACACGGCTCCTCACTCGACAGAGCATTGCGATATTCAGCGTTCAGCTTTGCGTCTGCGGCCGCCAGATCGGCGTCGGATCCGGACGGCAGCGCGCCGCCCCGAAACCCTTCCATCATCCACAGAAACTGGAAGTTGGCGCGAGCTTCTGCCTGCTCTGTATCGGCGCCGCAGCCATTGCCGCCGCCGCATGACCTGCTGAAAATCTCCAGATGCAGCGTTCGGAACGGCTCGAATGCCTTCAGCAGATTTGCCCACGCTTTCCGCTCCGTAATCTTCGCCTGTCTTTCCCGCTCCATCAGCGCTGCCAGCTCCGCCCGTTCCCGCCGCAGATCGTCCTCGGCACAGCTCAGTTCAAAGCTGCGCTCATCACCGACCCAATCGCTCGCCGAGCCATGCCCTAACTCGCGCTCGCAGGCGCCTGCCGTGTCCGGATCGAACGAGAGCTTGCGCTGCGCACCAGCCGAAACAGGAGCGACCAGCATCGCCAGTGCAATCAGCCAGCCCCCGATAGTCTTCCTGTGCATTGCGAGAATGGTATGACGCCAGGGCCATCCGGTGCAGGGATCGCCCTCCCTATCCCCTGCGCTCTATCCCCTATACCCTGTACTTATGTCTTTATTCCGCTCCATCCGGATCACCCTCGAGATGATCAAGTGGGAGCACTCCATCTTCGCTCTGCCCTTCGCTCTCACGGGAGCCATGCTCGCCGCGCACGGCTGGCCGCCGGCGCGCCCGCTCCTCTGGATTATTGTCTGCATGATCGCCGCGCGCTCCGCGGCGATGGCCTTCAATCGCTGGGCCGACGCCGATCTCGACGCCGCCAATCCGCGCACGCGCGTCCGCGCCATTCCCGTCGGCCTGCTCACCCGCAACTTCACCGCGGGATTCACGATCGTAATGTCCGCGATCTTTTTCCTCGGCGCCGCAAAGCTCAACAGGCTCACGCTCGCGCTCTCGCCGATCGTGCTCGCGGTGCTGTTCTTCTACTCGTACACCAAGCGCTTCACGCGCTGGTCGCACCTGTTTCTCGGGCTCGCGCTCGGCCTCGCGCCCGCAGGGGCGTGGGTCGCCATCCGCGGCTCGCTCGACCCGCGCATCCTCGTGCTCACTGCCGCCGTGTTGTTCTGGGTCGCGGGCTTCGATGTCCTCTACGCCTGCCAGGATGAAGCGCACGACCGTGCAGTCGGGCTCCGCAGCGTGCCCGCCACGCTCGGCACCACGACAGCGTTTGCCATCGCCCGCGCGATGCACCTCATCATGCTGGCGCTGCTGGTCTGGCTGATTGTGCTTTTCCATCTGGGAGCCATCGCGCTCGTCGGCATCTTCGCCGTTGCCGCACTGCTCCTGTGGGAGCACCTGATTGTCTCCCCGACGGATTTGTCGCGCCTCAACGCCGCCTTCTTCACCATGAATGGCGTCATCTCGGTCATCTTTTTCGTCTTCGTCGCGGCCGACCTGCTGCTGGCTCACCGGAGTTGAAAATCAACGGGTATTCGCTGACGCAATCCCCACGGATCGCTCTTTTCTGGCGGCTCTTTCCCTGGCTTCTTAGCTGCCCTTGGGCAGTTCCAGCGCAACCAACCCAAACTTCGTCTGGCCATTTTCGCTCGAGTCAATGCCCACCACGTGGAACCGCTCCGGCGATCCCGCGCGCAACTCGTGATCGCTGTCGCTGCCGTTGATGCTCATGTGCCCGTTCCCGCCCTGTCGGTCGCCGCACGTCAGGCCGCTTTTAGTCACCGTCAGTTTGCCCACCGGCATGCCGTGATCGCACTCGAGCACGTCGCCATACTTCGCGAGCGGCTTGCGATAGAACGCGAGCACCTGCTCCGGCGAGTCCGTCGTGACATAGCTGGCCGCCTGCACGCTGAAGTGAAAGCTGTTGAGCACAAAGCCCAGGTCTGCCGAGGACGAATCGCTGTCTTTGTCCTTCCACGGCTTCGCTCCAGGATACTCCGGCAGTCCAATATCCTTCGCCGTCGCATGACTGTTCGCATGCGCGCTCAGGTTGAAATCGGAATTCTGCGCGAAGCACGAGCTGGCCAGACCAGCCACAGTGAGCGCAATCGCCAGGGTACCGCAGAAAAGGGTTCGACGGTGCATAGAGCCTCTCCCTCGGCTTTACGCAGACGAGCGCCCTGAGGTTCCCTGGCCGGATCAACCATCTGCTCGAGGCTCTGCCTGACGCTGTGATTCGGCCTGCGCGCCGCTCACCGGAAGAGCTTGTTGAGATCCTGTAACCCCGCCGCGTTCTTCGCAAACGTGAACGTTCCCTGCTCGCGCATCTCCCTGGCCGCGGCCAGCACGGTGCCCATGGCCGCACGCGCCAGAGCGCTGCCCACGCTCACCCGCTTTACGCCCAGATCCGACAACTCCGCCAGACTGAACTCCGCACCCGCGAGCCCCATCAGCACGTTCACGGGACGATCCACGGAACGCATCACTTCCGCGATGTCCTCCCGCTTCCGCAGCCCCGGGGCGTACAGCACATCCGCGCCGGCTTCCTGATATGCGCGCAGTCGCCGGATTGTGTCTTTCAGATCGGCGCGCCCGTGCAGATAATTTTCCGCGCGCGCCGTCAGCGTGAAGGGGAAGCGCAAACGACGCGCCGCCGCCGCCGCGGCCTCGACCCTCGCAATCGCCAGGTCGAGTTCGTAAATGGGATTGTCAGGATCACCGGTCGCATCTTCGATCGATCCGCCGACGAGCCCCGCTGCCGCGCCCAGCCGGATCGTTTCCGCCACCGTCTCCGGCGCGTCGCTGAATCCATTCTCGAGATCCCCACTCACCGGCAAGTCTGTCGCGGCGGCAATCGCCGCCACGTGCGCCATCGCGCCCATCAGTCCCGTCGATCCGTCGGGCTTTCCCAGCGAGAAGGCGCAGCCCGCGCTCGTCGTCGCCAGCGCCTCGAAGCCTGCGTGCGCGAGCAGCCTCGCCGTGCCCGCGTCCCAGGGGTTGGGAATGATGAACGCGCCGTCCCGCTCGTGCAGCGCGCGAAACGCTTTCGCTTTTTCGGCTTGTGTCGCCATGCTCATGGCTCCCGTGAAGAAGACGCAGCCATCCGGCAGAATGTCCCGTCGACGGCTTCAACAAAATTACGCTCTTCGCGCAGGATCAGCCGCTTCGTTTCCGCCATGGCAAAATTCTCGCGCGCCTCGGCGTCGGTCCGTAGCCGCGCTCGGTACGCCTCGTAGGCCGCCAGGCTATCGAAGCCGATCAGCGCCCACGCCACGTCGTTCGTCCCTTCGCTGGGCAGAAAATATCCGATCAGATTGCCGCCGCATCGCGGAATGATCCGGCCCCAGTTTTCCGCATAGCGCCGGAACGCCTCTTTCTGAAACGGATCGATCTGATACCGAATCACGCACGTCACTTTTGCCGCCATTGCCTTTTCCTCCGCCATCCTGTCCCTCCATGCGTCTGCCGCGGCCGCAGCGCCTGCACCTGCCATGCCGATCATCGCTTCGCGCCGGTTCATCATGTCTTCGAGTATCGGGTTTGCCGAGCGCTCATACTTCGTTTACGGTAAAAGTGTGAATGCAATCCCGTCCGTCGACACGGATGTTTCCCGCATCGCCGCCGCCATCGGCGAGCCGGCCCGCACGCGCATGCTCTATTGCCTGATGGAAGGCCCGGCGCGCACCAGCACCGAACTGGCTCTCGTCGCCGGCGTCTCGCCGCCGACGGCCAGCGTGCACCTCAGCCGCCTCAAAAGCTATAGCCTCGTCCGCGTCTTCGTTCAGGGACGCCACCGCTACTACTCGCTCGCCTCGCCCGCAGTGGCCCGCGCGCTCGAAGGCCTTAGCGTGCTTGCCGGCTCGCCGCGCAATCGCTTCATGCCATCGACGCCCGTCCATCTGCGCGCCGCGCGCAGTTGTTACGACCACCTCGCCGGAGCTATTGCTGTCGGCCTGCACGATCGCTTTCTGTCGCACCGCTGGCTGCTCCCCAGGCGCGGCGGAAACGCCTATGATCTCTCCGACGCAGGCTCAGAAGCCCTCAGCGCTGCCGGAATCGACGTCGACTTCACCCGCTCCCTGCGCCGCCGCTTCGCTTATGGTTGTCTCGACTGGTCTGAGCGCCGTCCGCATCTCGGCGGCGCGCTCGGGGCTGCGCTGCTTTCGCTCGCGCTCAAAAAGAAGTGGGTCGCGCGCCAGTTCGAATCCCGCGCACTGACGATCACCGCGCTCGGCCGCCGCGAATGCCGCGCCCGCTTCGGTCTCAGCCTCTGATCCCAGTAGCCCGGACTACTCCGCCCGCAACGCTTCTACCGGATTCACCCTCGCGGCGCGGCGGGCCGGAAGCAAACTCGCGAGCAGCGCAAACATTCCAAGCACCGCCGCAACGACCGCCAGCGTGGAGATATCCCACGCGCGCACGCCGAACAACTGGCTTTTCATCAGCGAAGAGGCGCCGATCGACAAGGCCAGCCCCAGCGTAATGCCAATCCCGGCCAGCAGCCCGGCTTCGCGCAGGATCATCCCGTGCACGGCGCTCGGTTGCGCGCCCAGCGCCATGCGTACGCCGATCTCGCGCGTGCGCTGGCTGACCGAATACGCAACCACTCCGTACAGGCCTACAACGCTCAGCACCAGCGCCACGGCGGCAAATCCTCCCAGCAGATACGTCAGGAACTGGTGGATTACCGCCGCCGTCGAGCCGTCGATGGCGCCCTGCATGCTGCTTTCGCCATAGACGCTCAGATTCACGTCGATCCCCCGCATCGCCTTCACCAGCTCCGGAAGCAGCGCGTTCTCGTTGCCCGTTGTGCGCACGGCCAGCGAAAAGTAGTTGTCCGCCTCGTGATAGATCGAGAAGTACTCCGCGGGATATGCCGTATCGTCCAGCGCATTCTCCCGAATATCCGCGATCACTCCCACTACCTGGCGCATCGACTTCGGAGACAGAACGATGTCACCGACCATCTTGCCTACCGGATCTTCGCCTGGGAAATACTTCTTCGCGAATGTGTCGTTAATCACGATCACCTGCGGATGATTCATGTCGTCCTGATCCGTGATCCCGCGGCCCTCCAGCAGCTTCGCGCGAAATACCTGCCGCAGATACTCCGGATTCACGTCCCGCTCCAGCACATCGTTGTGCTCGCCGTGATACGGCTTGCCCGGTACGCGAATCCAGTCCGTGTCGCAGTCGCACTGCACCGGCAGATCGCTGGTGATGCCCACTGCCTGCACGCCCGGAAGTGCCAGCACCCGCTGTTTGATTTCCGCGTAGAGCTGCACCCGGCTCTCAGGCTTCGGATACGCCTTGTCCGGCGCCGCTATGGAAACCGTCGCCACATGCGAAGGGTCGAATCCCAGTTCCACATGCAGCAGCCGGTAGAGGCTCTTGCCCAGCAGACCCGCGGCGGCCAGGAGCACCATCGCGACGGCCAACTCCACCACCACCAGGTTCGCGCCCAGCTTGCGCCAGAATCGCCCGGCTCCCATGCGTCCGCCTTCGCTCAACGCGGAGTGAATATCCTGGCGCAGTAGCCGCGCCATGGGCGTCAGCGCCAGCAATGCCGAGGCCAGCACCGCTACGCTCGCCGCGAACTCCGCCGAGTGCACATGCAGCCCCAGATGATCCAGGAAGGGCGCGCCGTCGCGCATGGTCTTCGGCATCAGCTCGCGCAGCAGCCGCATGAGACCTACGGCAACGGCAATCCCCGTTCCGCAGCCGCCTGCGGCCAGCAGCATCGCCTCGGTCAGGAATTGCCGCGCCAGCCGCAAGGGCGTTGCGCCCAGCGCGCCTCGCACGGCAATCTCCCGCCGCCGCGCCTCTGACCGCACGACCATCAGATTTGCCACATTCACGCAGGCAATCACCAGCAGCAGCACGGCTCCGGCCAGGATGGTCATCAGAATCGGCCGCACCCGCCCCACAATCAGCTCCCGCAGGGGCTGCACCGTTGCAGTCACGCCGTGATTCGAGTCCGGATACTGGCGCTCCAGCTCTGCTGCAATCTTCTTCAGATCCGCCAGAGCCATGCCCGCGGTCACGCCGTCGCGCAGCCGCCCCACCGCATACAGATCATGGCAACTGCGGCGCGCCTCACATCCCTTACGATCTCCCAGCGGCGTCCACAACTCCGCCTTGCCGCGTGGCGCGAATGCGAAATTCTGCGGAAGCACGCCCACGACTGTGTACGGCTCGCCATCCAGGTGAATCGTCTGCCCCACCGCGTCGCGCCGCCCGCCGAAGCGCCCCATCCACGTGCTGTATGCCAGCAGCGCCACCTTCGGCTGCCCGTTCTCGTCTTCTCCAGGACGAAAGTCCCGTCCGAGAATCGGCTGCACGCCCAGGGTTCGGAAGAAGCTGTCGCTCGCGCGTCCCGCGGGAATCGTCTCGCTTGCATTGCCCATCTGCAGCAGATAGCCCGTGCCGCCATACGCGGCCACCGAGCTCAGCGATGTGTTCATCCGCTTCCAGTCGTCGAAGTCCAGACGCGAGATGTTCGACCGCGGAAACGCGGGCGCGCTCTCCGTCACGTCCACCAGCCGGTTCGGCTGCGCGTAAGGCAGCGGTTGAATCAGCGCCGCATCCACAAACCCGAAGATCGCCGTGCTGGCGCCGATGCCCAGGGCCAGCATCGCGATCGCTGTCGCCGCGAACCCTGGATTCTTTCCCAGCTGCCGCAGCGCAAAGCGCGCGTCCTGCGCCACCGTTTCCGCGCGAAAGCTCATCACTTCGTGGCTGCGCTCCTTCATCTGCGTCGCGCTCCCAAACTGCCGCAGCGCTGCGTAATGCGCCGCTTCCGAAGTCATGCCGCGCTCGCGCAGCTCCCGCTCCACCTGGTCGCGGTGAAACGCCATTTCCTCATCCAGCTCGCCGCTGAAGCGCTGCCGCCGCAACAGGTTTCCGATCTTCGTCCACCATCCGCGCATCGCGAATCCTCCTGGCCGCGTACCGTCGCGGGCGTTGCTGGTAACCATAGACATTCTATGGATAGTCTGTCAACGGAAACCGTTTCTTCCGAACCCTGTTCCCGTTCCCTAAAATCCGGCCGCCCATCTGCTATCGTTATGCCACTCCTGCAGCAGCCATCCGCCGGTCGCTGTACGCCCGTGCGCCCCTGCGTGCGGACTCAAATCTTATCTGCGCCCGAGGTCCTCTCGATGATCCGCGTCCCGCATTCCTTCCATGTCTCGCTGCGCCGCCGGCTCTCCGTTGCTGGCGCCCTGCTCTTTGCTTCCGCGCTCGCCGCTTCCGCGCAAAGCACGCCCCTGCTCCTTCGCAATCCCTCGCTCAGCCGCGACAAGATTGCTTTCGTCTACGCGGACGACATCTGGACGGTTCCCCGCGACGGCGGCGACGCCGAACGCCTCACCTCCGTCGCCTCGGTCACGGCCGGCCCGTACTACTCGCCCGATGGCTCGCAGATTGCCTATTCCACCAACCAGAACGGCGTCGTCGAGGTCTACGTCATCTCCGCCGACGGGGGTATTCCCCGGCGCATCACCTGGGATCCCGAAGGCAACGTCGCCGTTGGCTGGACCCCCAACGGCAAGGACGTCCTCTTCGCCTCAGCCCGCGACAGCTTCTCCGATTTCCAGCAGCTCTACCAGGTCCATGCCGACGGCACCGGCTCGCCCACGGTCCTGCCGCTGCCCACCGCCGTCTGGGGATCCATCTCGCCGGACGGTGCCACCATCGCCTACGTTCCTGTCGAGCAGTGGCAGCAGGCCTGGAAGCATTACCGCGGCGGTCAAACCACCCCCGTCTGGCTCGTGAATCTCAAGTCCCTCGACCTTGTCAAAGTCCCGCGCGACAGCAACTCCAACGATTCGTATCCCGTATGGGAAGGCCGCACCGTCTACTTCCTCTCCGATCGCAACGGCCCCGTCTCACTCTTCAGCTATGACACCGAGACCAAAGAAGTGAAGCCGGTCGTCGACAATCATGGCTACGACCTCAAGACCCTCGCCGCCGGGCCTGGGGCGCTCGTCTACGAACAGTTCGGCTCCCTGCACCTCTACGATCTCGCCTCGCATCAGGAGCACGCCCTCAACATCGCGGTTCACGGCGACCTGCCCTCGCTCGTTCCGCATCTCGCCAACATCCCCGCGCGCGAACTCGAGAGCGTCGGCATCTCGCCCACCGGCGTGCGCCTTGTCGTCGAGGCCCACGGCGATATCTTCACCCTGCCTGCGGAGAAAGGCGACACTCGCAACCTGACCAAAACTCCCGGCGTGGCCGAACGCTCGCCCGCCTGGTCTCCCGATGGAAAATTCATCGCGTACTTCAGCGACGCTTCCGGCGAGTATCAGCTCTACATCCGCGATCAGGACGGAATGCAGCCCCCAAAGGTCATCGATCTCGGACCCGATCCATCCTTCTACTACGACATCACCTGGTCGCCCGACTCGAAACGCATCGCCTTCACCGACAAGCACCTGCATCTCTGGTACGTCGATGTCGCCACCGCCGGCGCAAGGCCAGTCAAAATCGATACGGGCCTGCGCGGCAGCTTCGGCAACGCCTATGAAATCTCCTGGTCGCCCGATTCCCAATGGATCGCCTACACCCGCGACCTCGAAAACCAGTTCCACGCCATCTTCTTTTACTCCCTTGCCACGCACACCTCCACACAGATCACCGACGGCATGAGCGAGGTCGCGCATCCGGTCTTCGATCCCAACGGCAAGTATCTGTACTTCACCGCCTCCACCAACAACGGACCCTCCGACGCCGGCATCGATCTCTCCTCGCTCGATCGTGCCGAGTCCTCCAGCGTCTACGTCATCGTTCTCGCCAAAGATGGCGCATCGCCCATCCCGCCGGAAAGCGACGACGAGAACGCAAAGAAGTCCGACGAGAAATCCACGCCCGACAAGGACAAAGATCAGGACAAAGCGCAGTCCGGCGACAAGACCGACTCCGACAAAGACAAGGACACCGCGAAGAAGGAACCGGAAAAGCCGAAGCCCACGGTGATCGATCTGGCCGGCATCGGCAATCGCATCCTCGCGCTGCCCATTCCCGCGCGCAATTACATCCTGCTCGATGTGGGCAGAACCGGCGTCCTCTACCTTGGCGAAGGCTCGCCCGTCGGACGCTCCTCTTCCGGCGGCGGCGCGCCCATTCGCTCGCTCTGGCGCTTCACGCTTGAGAAGCGCAAGACCGAAGAAGTGCTCTCCGGACTTAACAGCTTTCACGCGTCCTTCAACGGCGAGAAAGTCTTCTACGCCCACGGCGACGGCTGGTTCATCGCCAACGCCTCTGACCTGAAACCCGGCGGCAGCGGGGAAGGCAAGCCCGTCAACAATCACGGCATGTTCGCCGTCATCGATCCTCGCGCCGAATACGCACAGATGTACCACGAAACGTGGCGCATCGAGCGCGACTTCTTCTACGATCCCGGCCTTCACGGCCTCGACGTGCACAAGATCGAATCGAAATATCAGCCCTGGGTCGCCGGACTCGCCTCACGCAGCGAGTTCACCTACCTGTGCAACGAGATGCTTGGTGAAATCCAGGTCGGCCACATGTTCGTTCGCGGGCCGCGCGCGCCCTCCGATGGCCCGCGTCCCGGCCTGCTCGGCGCCGACTACGCCGTCGAGCACGACCGCTACAGGTTCGCGAAAATCTACAACGGCCAGAACTGGACGCCCTCGCTCATTGCGCCGCTCACCGTACCCGGCGTCAACGTGAACGTGGGCGACTATCTCCTCGCCGTCAACGGGCGCGAACTGCACGCCTCCGACAACCTCTACTCCTTCTTCGACGGCACCGCCGGCAAGCAGACCGTCATCCGCGTCGGCTCGAAACCCGACGGCTCCGACGGCCGCGACGTCACCGTCATCCCCACGGGCTCCGAGCATGGCCTGCGCAATATCGACTGGATCGAGTCGAACCGCCGCCTCGTCGACAAGCTTTCCGACGGCAAGGTCGCCTACATCTACATGCCCAACACCGGCGGCGCGGGCTACGACAACTTCAACCGCTATTTCTACTCGCAGATCGATCGCCAGGCCGTCGTCCTCGACGAGCGCTACAACGAGGGCGGATTCATCGCCGACTACGTGGCCGAAGTCCTCGGACGCAAGCCGCTTTCCGGCGCTATCGAGCGCGACGGCAAGCCCATCCACGATCCCGTCGGCGCCATCTTCGGGCCGAAGGCCATGATCATCAACCAGTCTGCCGGATCCGGCGGCGACGCCATGCCCTGGTACTTCCGCAAGGCCGGCCTCGGCACGCTGGTCGGCGTCCGCACCTGGGGCGGACTCGTCGGCATCGGCGGCTATCCCACCCTCCTCGACGGCGGCAGCGTCACCGCGCCGCGCTACGCCATCTACGGTCTCCACGGCGAATGGGAGGTGGAGGGCCACGGCATTCCGCCCGACGTGGAAGTGGAAGAACTGCCAAAGGACATGGCTGCCGGTCACGATCTTCAGCTCGAAAAAGCCGTCCAGATCGTCATGGACCAGCTCAAAGAGCATCCGGTCACCGCGCCCCCCATTCCGCCCTATCCCAACTACCACAAGACCGACGGTCTGGGACACAACTAGCCCAGGCAGTGGGGAACGGCCAGCGAGAAGTTGTTAGCAAGAAACGATTAGCAAGGAGCGTCTAGCGAAGATTCGCTGACAGCCTTTCGCTAACAGTACTTTGCTAACAGCTTTTTGCTACCAGCCTCTCGCTAACAGCCTTTGGCTAGCTGTTCCGCAGCGCCACCATCGGATTGATCCGCGACGCCCGCCATGCCGGCAAATACCCCGCTACCAGCGCCACCACGACCAGCAGGGCTGCCATCGCTGCGTATGTCGTCGCATCCGTGGGCTGGGTGCCGAAGAGCATCGACGCGATCAGCCGCCCCATCGCCAGTGACGCCAGACTTCCCACGATCAACCCCATGCCCACCAGCGCCAGCGTCTTTCCCAAAACGCGCATCTGCACCCGCGCCCGGCTCGCACCCAGCGCGATGCGAATCCCGATCTCCTGCGTCTGCTGCGTCACGCCGTAAGCAATCACGCCATAGATGCCCAGCGCCGCCAGCGTCAGTCCCAGCGCCGCAAAGACCCCGACCAGCAACACAAAGAAGCGCCGCGGCGACACTGCACGATCCACAATCGTCCGGATCGGCCTGAACTCCGCCGCTGGCTGATTCGGATTCAGCTCCCGCAGCGCCCGCAGCACGCTGCTCGCCAGCGTTGCGGGCGGCACCTTGCTCCG